>CANDHX010000001.1 GCA_947384645.1 uncultured Mycoplasmatota bacterium
GAGATTCCGGATTGTGACTGGAGTTCAGACGTGTGCTCTTCCGATCTTGTGCATCCCGACACCTATCGCCATCAAAAGTCCAGCCTTAATATCCAAGGCAGCGACACTATATATGCCTATACCTTCTATGACGTTGTGAATAACTAAAGCTAGAGAACTTATAAGCCCTATATGTTTTAGATGTCTATCATGGGTTTTAACTTCTGCATCGTGGTCGTGATGAGGTATCAATATATCTATTAGCTTTAACATGATAATGCCGATGAATATAAATATGTACATAAAATATGTACCTTTTTCATTCAATAGTTCTAAAACCTCCGGTACTATGTCGAACGCTAAAAGCAGCAACATCACACTAAAAGACAAACCGATGCTAAATTCGATTAAACCCTTTTTCTTCTTTTCAAAAATTGCTAGAACTGCTCCTATTAAAAAGAAAAGTCCTGCAATAAGTGTTACTAATAATGCCATTTTAAACCTTCTTTACTGTTAAATTACCATATGTATTTACATCGCCCTTTGTACTATAAAGATATAAAACATATTTATGTATATCTTTTAACAAAATGCTCATTCTATGTATTTCTAAACCTTTATAACTGTTTTCTAAATTGCCGTTTTTAATCGGTCTATAAGTATTGGATATTTGATCGAAATACAACAGTTGCCAAAGTACGTCTTTACCACTTATCTTTTTTGGCAAATCGAGCGAATCGAAATTGATAGAATAGTGCAATAAATCGTCACTTCCAGAAAAATATTTTACTAGGAATTCTAATTTAGTTCCTTTAGTAAAATCTCCGTCACTAATTCCTTTTATATTATTAAAATTATGAGTTCCCAAAAGCTCTATATCTACTCTGTTTTCTAACCTAGTAAGATACTCTCCTCTTTGATTAGTTCTGCTTATATGCTTAAAATATAGGCCTCCTATCAAAATAGGAACTGCTAAAGCTACGATGACTGCTGACAAGAAATACCTTCTTTTATTCATCATTTTCACCTAATGCTAATTTTACTATATTTTATATTATTATGCAATTAGTCTTTTTTGTCGAAAATGTATTCTTGACTTTTAGCGTTTAAACTGAAATCGCTAAAGAGTCCTTTTTTATATAATGGATTTGCTGCTGCTGCTATCATAGTAGCGTTATCTGTACAATATTTTATCGGAGGAATGGACAAGTGTACTCCCAATTCGTCGCACATTTTCTTCAATTCTTCACGCAAATACCCGTTTGCACTAACCCCTCCAGCTACTATTAACCTTTTTAAATCGTATCGCTCTAAAGCACTTCTAGTTTTTCTAACTAACTCTCCCACCGCAACTTCTTGAAACGATGCAGCTAAGTCGTATTTGTCGATTTCCTTTCCCCTTTGGCTTTCGTTATGAACTAAATTTATGATAAAGCTTTTAAGTCCACTATAAGAAAAGTCTAAACTGTCGTCATCCATAGGTTTTGGTAAATTATAACTAGCTTTTCCTTCCTTCGCATACTTTTCAACATTAGGTCCTCCGGGATATTTTAAACCCAATATCCTAGCTACTTTATCATAGCATTCTCCTATTGCATCGTCTTTAGTAGAACCGATTACTTCAAAATCGTAGTCATCTCTCATGAGAACTAATTCGGTATGACCTCCGCTCACAACTAGCCCCAAAGTTGGAAATTCGATTTTTTCGACGAGATTATTTGCGTATATATGACCTGCAATATGGTTAACCCCGATTAGAGGTTTGTTATATATTAAAGATAGAGTTTTAGCGAACTCTAAGCCTACTAAAAGGCAACCCATAAGCCCTGGAGCATACGTGACTGCAATAGCATCTATCATATCCCAAGTAATTTTAGACTTGGCTAAGACGTCATCTAACACCAAAGTGATTGCTTCTGTATGCATACGACTCGCAATCTCGGGGACTACTCCACCGAATTCGGCATGGGTATCCATTTGGGTTCTTATACATGTATAAATATTTTCTCTTCCATTCTTAACAATCGCAATACTCGTCTCATCACAACTAGACTCAATTCCTAAAATATAAACATCCTTCATATATTACACTTCTTTTCCATTGCTAAAGCATCTTCGCCGTCACTATAGTAATTTTTGATAGGTCTCAATTTGATAAACCCGTTTTTTTGATAAAAACTTATTGCTTCTTCATTTGAAACACGAACTTCCAATATAATTTTTTGAACATCCAAATCTCTACTGAGATAATCGATAAATTCTGAACCTATACCTAAATTTCTATATCTCTCATCGACTACTATATAAAGAATTTCCGCTGTTTCATAAATCTTTGTATACTGCATAAACCCTATCACTTTGTCTTCTTTTGTATAAACTAAAACGTTTTCTAGTTCGCTTCTCGCCTTTACATCGTAAGAGGACTTTAAACTCTTACCCAAGGCGTTTACAAATAAAGCATGCTCATTCTTATATTCTTCTATCATTTTAAAGCATCAATCTCCTTTATATAAATAGGATTAACTAAATGGACATCGACGGGTTCACAGTCCTCCAGATATGAAACGATTTTTTTTAAATCTATTTCCTTTTTGCTTAACTCCGTTAGATTATTTTCTAATTTATATTTTTCAAATTCACTGCGTTTTTGATAAAAATAGTCCTTATATTGCCCGTCTTTTTTTAAAGCACTATAAACGCCTTTGGAGTCTTCTACAGTTACTAAGTCGAAATCTAGACTACTACTAATACCGTACGCTTCTAGAGAAGTTATCGTTTTGATTTTTATATCGAGACAATATGCGATAGTCTTAGCAACTGTTACACCCATTCTAACACCTGTGAAACTTCCCGGTCCAATGACGACGATGATTAGGTCGATATCCCTAATATCAAGCTCGCTAGAGTTTAAAACTCTTTCCAATGTCGAAACTAAAACCTCGCTGTGACTTCTATTACTTAAAACTTTCTCTTGATATATTCTATCGCCCTTAAGAACTTCGATAGTAACCCTTTCGCTATGCGTATCTATGAATAACACATTCATATTTGACTCCTCCTAAACACGAGTATTATAGCACTTTTTTTTATAAAAAAAAATAGAAGCTCCAAGCTCCTATAAAACAGCACTCAACAAATCTTCATAAACTTGTCCAGAAGGAATAAGCGTTAAAACCCTAGTTTCTTCATCTATCACTTTAAACTTTATTTCTAATCTCTCCTCTGGCAAAGAGCCTTTTATTATATCTGACCACTCGATAATGGTCACACCACCTTTGCTGAAGTAATCAACTAAACTTGCTCCATTATCCTCACTATCTTCTAATCTATAGACATCCATATGATATAGAGGCATCTCTCCATTCATATATTCCTTTACTAAATTAAAAGTTGGACTAGTAACCGTTTCATCAATTCCTAAACTGCTAGCAAAACCTTTTACAAAAACAGTCTTTCCGCTCCCTAGTTCCCCCTTTAGGCAGATAACCATATTGGGAAACTTTTCAGACTCTATATTTTGAGCAAGCTCCATTGTATCTTCTTCAGAATGGCTTGTAAATTTATATTCATTTTCCATATCATATCACCAAAATAATTATATAAAAATTTTCATATATAGGTCAACCTATTTTAATATTAATTTTGTAAAATTTATATCAAAAGTTTGATAAGTAAAAAGACGACACTAAGTTCGCCCCTTTACTCTTGACCTCATTGGTCCTAAACATACCTACTTAAAAATTAAAGTAGGTAGTAGTCATACATTACGACTACATTATTATTATGAATAGTTTTTGAATAAATATACTATTTTTCTTTAATTTCTATTTGTTTTTTGGTAGGCTTTTCTTCTACTTTAGGAACAGTAATTTTTAATATACCCTTTTTGAATTCTGCATCGATGCAGTCTGTATCTATATCGCCTACATAAAATGAACGACTGAATGACCCATAACGTCTTTCACGACGGATATAATTTTTACTTTTATCTTCATCCTCACTAGTTTTAGTAGCTGAAATAGTAAGATATCCGTTGTCACACTCTAAAGATATATCGTCTTTATCGTAGCCTGGAACGTCTAGTTCGATGTGATAATCTCCACCTTTTTCATAAACGTCGCATTTCATTTGGTCCTTTAAGGCAGGTTCAAAGAAATCGTCAAAGAAATCATCTCCTAAATAGAATTTTCTTGGTATTAAATTCATATTTTTCATCGCCTTTCTGATATAATATTACCACCATAATTAGCACTTGTCAATACTAAGTGCTAATTAATTGTATAATATGTTCGTTTTTATTATGCCAAATTAAATTTAATTCATACAAAAAGTTGTCATAAAACTAGCTCTAGAACAACTTTACTCTCTAATTATCCTAATAGATTCGATAATTGGCTGATTTTCTTTTAAAACGAACCCGCTTTCTGTATCTACTACAGGCGTCTCTGCTAGCTCGTCGACTATTTCCATGCCCTCCGTTACGTGACCAAAAGCAGCATAATCGCCATTTAAATGTGGACTATCTTCGTGCACGATGAAGAATTGGCTAGAAGCACTATTTGGGTTTTTTGCCCTTGCCATAGAAATAACTCCTCGTTCGTGTTTTATCGAATTGGGTCTTCCATTGCTTTGAAATTCTCCGATTATCTTGTCATCTGCTCCTCCACTCCCGTCGCCCATAGGGTCGCCACCTTGTATCATGAAACCTTTAATAATTCTATGAAAAGTCAATCCGTCATAGAATTTTTCATCTGCTAATTTTACAAAATTGGTTACAGTTATAGGTGCAACATCTGCATCTAATTCCAACTTTATAACCCCTTTATCTTTAATAGTTATCTCAGCATTTATTTTCCCTTTCAATTTGTCATCTTCCTTCTTGCATGAACAGAGTAAAAATAGAGTTCCAATTACTAATAAACATATTAAAATATTTTTTTTCATATACACCATTCTTTCTAATTTTGATTTTTATTGTCGACTTCTCTTGCTTTGATGTTTGCATCTAATAGAGTATCATATGTTCCGGCATCGAACCAAAAAGCATCGCTGTTCAAAGGAATTCCTCTAAACCTATTTAATTCGATATATTGGCTAAAGACATCTGCCATTTCGTATTCTCCACGAGAAGACTTTTTTACATTGGGAAGCTTTAATACGACATCGCTTGGAAAAAACGTAATCCCCGTGACGACTAGATTGGTTTTAGGATTTTCTGGTTTTTCTTCTATTGAAGTAATAAAGCCTTCTTTGTCTATATCGATTACTCCAAATCTTCTAGCATCTTCTCTTTCACAAACGGCAATCGAAGCATAACCATTACTTAGATTTAACTTTCCTTCTTGGATTAATTTCTCTAATCCTTCTCCTAAAAAAACGTTATCTGAATACAGTAATAAACTGTCGTGTCCCAAGATGAACTCTTCGCTTACCTTAAAGGCGTCGACCGTCCCAAGTGCTTCTTTTTGTAAACCATAACAAATTTTAAGTCCAAATTCACTACCATCCCCTAACTGTTTTTTTATGTACTCCTCTGTATCCTTAGAAACGATTACCATTACTTCTTCGACATTTGCTAATTTCATTATATCTATAGAATAATAAATCATCGGTCTATCATAAATCGGTAACATGATTTTAGGTATCACAGTCGTTAGGGGCTTTAATCTTGTACCTTTTCCTGCCGCTAGTATTACACCACGCATTACTTCTCATCCTTTTCTATCAAATCGATTATCACCTGAGCTTTATGTGCCCAATCGTTTTCTTTTGCTTCCTTATCTAAAAGCTCGATGTATTTCTTATCATTTTTTTTCTTCAAGGCTAAATCTAAACACTTCATAAACTCATCGTGGTCATGCCCAATCATGACACTCTTATATTGTCTACACTCTTCTAAATCGGTTATGACGATTGGCTTATGTAATGCCATATATTCGAATATCTTAACTGGACTAGTCGACTTAGTAATATTGTTTAACAAAAACGGTATGGTCATGATATCGCATTTACGAGCATAATTTTTTAAAACAGTATAATCTCTAGTTCCCAAAAAATATACGTTATTCAAGTTCTCTATCCCGCTTTCTTCAAACGAAGCGTCGTACTTTATTCCAAAGAGTACGATACTGTATTTATTAGAGTCAGCAATTTTCTTTATGAGTTCATAATCGCACCACATCGCTAGAGAACCGTAATAACAAATGATAGGTTTTTTCTTATCGAGTATCTCTTGAAACTCACTTTCGAATTCATAATCTTCATCATAAGTTTTAAAGAAATCGTAATCGACACCGTTCGACGATAACACTAAGTTTTTACGACCTCTTCTTTTTACGACGATATCTTCGAGCGTCTTTGCTGTAACCACCATATACACATCGTCGTGTGTCAAAACGTACTCGTATTTATCGGTTATGTTTTTAGGCAAAAACTTAGTACCTGCTAGTTCAGGAGATAAATCGTCTACGTATTCATATATAAATTTGAAACCTTTATCGATATAATTCTCGATGTCTTTTATAGTAAGCTTCCAATCGGTCGAATAGAGTTGAATATACTTCGGAATATCGACTTCGCTCAACACATCCATCAATATTTTATTCAACTTGATATTGTTAAAATTGAATAAATATACATTGTCTTTTTTCTTTTTAAAAATCTTTACCTTATCGGTCATCGTCGTAACTTCATAAAATACTAGACATCCATTCTTTGCTAGATTATTAGCTATGTGTTGGGGTCTTTGAAATAAAGCCACATTATATCCAAAGCTACTTCTCCAAAGTACTATCCTTTTAGCTTTTGAAGATTCGATAATATCTTTGAGCTCTTTTTTATATTTCTTTTTTAAAATCATCGTCTTAAAACTGATTTTATCGAAATAATTAGCAACTATATATTTATAAAGTTTTTTCATAAAACCGATAAAACCGTGTTTCTGATAAACTGTAATGAGTTTGTTTATTTTTTCTTTCATCTATTTACCTAACTTTCCCATATTAAGCATATCATTGAAAGCTTCATTTTTCAAGAAGAACCAATTATACTTTTAAGCTCTCTTGTGTTATTGATTTATTTACTTCGAGCTTTTTTTAAATATATAGTTTTTTTCCTTTTTCTATTTTTGATATAATGGTACCAAATTCTACTTATAAGACGTTATATCTTACCTTTTTAAATTAAGTTTTATTGGGTCAAAAAAAATTAATTCAAAAAACTCGTTTGTCCAAATTTTCCTTTTAAATAGACGGTTTGACAAACTTTTAGGGTTGTGTTTTAATAGATAACCGAACATGCTGAATCGTGGTTTGTTTGTTCTCCATTTTTCTTCACAAAAATTATTCACAGGTGGTTTTGGTGTTAAGAGTTAGCTCAAGAAAAAGGAGGTTATGTAAAATATGCAAAAGACCAATCGTCATTTAATCATATTTTTATATATCACTTTAGGGATTATCATCTATCTTTTGATAAAATAATTACTTAAAGAAAAAACACAGCCTTCGATATCTGTGAAGAGTATCGGCTGTGTATCAACACCTGGAGATACACACTAGCTCTAGCGTGTTCCTCTAATATGATTATAATATTTATTATAAATTATTTCAATACTATTTGTTTCTCGAATTCCTAAATTTAGATAAATGTATTTAATCCAGTAAACATATTATATTTATTTAATAGACCCGCTTATATATTTCTAAGACCTAATATCAAATTTTGCGAGAATTCCAAATCAATTTTAAACATAATCTAAAATTTTTCCAAGACTTCAGTTTTCTTTTTTTATAAAGACTAAAAATTTGCTTATTATATAATTTAATACCAATATTACGAACTGGGACACTATCTTCATCAGTTTATCGTTAAAGTGTAGTACAGTCACAGATAAAAACATCAATCCCATTTCTAATACCAAAGTTAAAATTCTAGCCCCGTAGAATTTTAAAGCCTCTTCCAATACTTTGGAATTCTTACTTTTAAAAACAAAAATTCGATTTGTAAAAAAGGCAAAAGTTACAGATAAAATCCAAGAAATGATAGTTGCAAGCTGCAATAAAAAAGCATTATCTGGATTAAAAACCGTTAATACACATAAGTAATAGCTTCCAAGACTTACTAAGGTTGTACATCCGCCGACTATTATATAGTTTATTATCTCTTCATATTTTTTATATAATTCTTTTAATTTCTTCAAAAATACTCACTCCTACAAAACCAATTATATAACATTTCCCCATTTAAAAAAAGAAAATTTGTTAAAATAGTCGTTATTAATTTTAAAGAAAAAAAGAAACAAAAAAGTTTCCAAAGTTTTATTTACCACCTATAGACGTCATCGACGAGATTTTCAGGTATATCGAAAAGCCTATTAGTTCTAGCGATATCGATTCTTGTTGCAATACTTATAATCGCAAAAAAAGACAGTTTCTCTGCATTGGGTAATTTTGTAAATATTTCGTTCCACACATCTTCATCTCTAATTACATCTAAGTATTTTATTCCTTTATAACTCAAAGATTTAAGTTTATTATCTTTAAAAATTTCTCCGTCATCATATTGTTGTTTATCCGCAAATAAGACACAACGGTCTCTTTGTAAACAAGTAATGGCTTCTAAAAAATCTTCTAAAGGATAATTAAGCTTTTTTTGCATATCGCCAACTGTCATATATTCGTTATATGGAATTTTCTCTATCTCTAATAAAATATCTCTACAACACTTGCTGTTTGCTATCATACATAACACTTCCTTTCTATAGTATTATAACAAAAATTTTATTTAAAAAAAAAAGGAAAAGTATTAAAGCTCTCCAAATTTTTCTATTATTGCATCGACTATTCTTTCGCTTGCATGGCCGTCTCCATATGGGTTAGATGCTTTACTCATCTTATCGTATTCATCTTTACTAGTTAAAAGTTTTTTAGTTTCTTCATATATGGTATTTTCATCTGTCCCCACTAGTTTCAAGGTACCTGCATCTATTCCTTCTGGACGCTCTGTTGTATTTCTCAAAACGAGCACTGGCTTCCCTAAACTAGGAGCTTCTTCTTGTATACCGCCGCTATCCGTGAGTATTAGATAAGCTTTATTTTGAAAATTGTGAAAGTCGAACACTTCCAATGGCTCGATGAGTTTTACTCTATCACTAGCTCCAAAAACTTCGTTAGCAACTTCTCTTACCTTAGGATTTAGATGTATTGGATATATTACTTTGACGTCGCTAAATTCGTCGACAATTCTTTTAATACCTTTAAAAATATGCCTCATCGGTTCTCCTAAATTTTCTCTTCTATGAGCAGTTAAAAGTATCATCTTCTCATTTTCTTTTATCCATTCTAACTCCTTATGAGTATAGTCGTCCTTTACAGTAGTACCCATAGCGTCGATTACTGTATTTCCTGTAATAAAAATTTTCTCTTTATCGATATTTTCTTTTAAAAGATTATCTTTACTGAGTTCGGTTGGAGCAAAATACATATCGGTTAAACAGTCGACCATTTGCCTATTCATCTCTTCTGGATACGGAGAATACTTATCGTAAGTTCTAAGTCCAGCTTCGACGTGACCGATTGCAGTTTGGTTATAAAAAGCAGCTAAGGCTCCAGCAAACGTAGTCGTCGTATCACCATGAACTAAGACGATATCTGGTTCTTCTTTTTTGATAACTTCTTCTAGACCTTGTAAAGCTCTCGTCGTAACTTCTCCCAAAGTTTGACCTTGCTTCATGATATTCAAATCATAATCCGGTTCGATATCGAAAGTCTCCAAGACTTGGTCTAACATTTCCCTATGTTGAGCAGTAACACACACGATGCTTTTTATTTCTTTTCTTTTTTCTAACTCTTTGACGAGAGGAGCCATCTTGATAGCCTCTGGTCTCGTTCCAAATACGCTCATTACTTTAATCATAAATTACCTCTTTCTTATAACAAAATGTTTCTCAAAATAAATCATCTACTAACTTTTAAATTTTTTCCATTATCCTTATTAAAAACGAATAGCTTTATTAAAATGAAAGTAACTGGCACAGCAATTGTTGCCGATACTAAATAGGAAATAAATTTAGAATAATTTAGTATATTTAAAAAAACAACAACACTGAAAATCTGTATTAAAAAATTGGGAATATTATTAACAACATATTTAAAATAACTTTTAAAACTCAATTTTTTTCTAAAATTTAAAACCGAATTCAAAATATATGCAATCGTTAGACTAGTAACAAATCCAAAGACATAAGAAACAATTGGGTTACTAAAAACTGTATTATATAGATACGCTAAAGCTACACCATTGAACACATTTATCAATCCAATAAAAACAAAAACGATAAAATCTCTGGATATAAATATCCTAACTAACCTTTTTAGTAAAGACTCTTTATATTCTTGCCATGGAATTAAGCGTTCACCTTTAACTATAAATGCATTCTTAGATATTTCCTTAAGAGGCATATCGGATAAAGAATCGCTATAAAAGTTTTCAATTTTTCCTCTAGAGTTAAAACGAATGACTTTTTCCTTTCCATGGCAGTTTTTTCCTACTAATTCACCTGTTTTAGTATTTACTTTTGTCGCAATTAAAGCTATATTCAATTTTTTACAAATAGGCGACAGCAAAAATTCTGGAGAAGCACTAATAATTATGTCATTCTCACTTTTAACCTCTAAATACCAATCTTTTATTTTACACTCATTCAAAGACCAAAATTTATTGACCATATCTTCTAAATTATCAAAATATTTAATAAAAGCAAAAAAACAAGACTTCATATACTCTTTTTCTTTTATTTTTAGAAGATACAGTACTATAGAGATTAAAAATCTTGGTAAGACTTTTATACACCTCTTATTTTCATTAAAACAAAACTTAAAAAAGTCGATACTGGAATCTCCATCATATATAGTTCCATCAAAATCATAAACATTCATTAGAACACCTCTAACAGCAAAAGCATACTAATTCCATAAATAGTTGCTAAAGCTAATAAAGTTTTATCATTATAAAGAACAGTAGTAGGATCTCCCTCGTCATAACCTTCAATTATTAAAGAATATCTCATAAATATGATTATCACTAGGGGAATTGTAAAATAGAAATACTTTGCTTCTTGCTCAATAGCCCAAAGCGAATAAAATACAAGTGTCAAAGATAAAGTAACATACTGAAATTTATCCAAAAAATCTTTATTATACTGTAAAAGTACTTTTCTACTATTTTTACTTGTTTGATATTCTTTTTTACGCTTTCCAAGTCCAAAAAAGAAAGATGCACTAACCATAGTTAAAAATAGCCAATTAGATACTCCAACAGAACTTAATGCAGCACCATAATAGACTCTGATTACAAATCCTGAAGCCAAAAGTGCAACATCTAAAATAGCGACGTTCTTTAATTTGAAACTATATGCTATATTTACCATCATATAAGCTAACAAGAATAATAAAGCATCGTTTATAAATTTTAAATTTGTAAAGAAGTTTAAGACAAGCGATAAAACCAATAATACTATCGAGATACCAATAGCTGACTTTCTACTTATCTCGCCACTTGCTAAAGGCCTTTTTCTTTTAGTTGGATGCATCTTATCTTTTTCGATATCTCTTATATCATTTACTATATATATAAAGGATGCCATAAACGAAAAAGCTAAAAAACCCAATCCATTAGCAACCAGATTACTATAAGATAAAGATTTAGAAAAAAGAATAGGAATAAAGATGAGAATATTTTTAATCCAATGCTTTACACGTAACAACTTTAAATATTTTTTCATAATTTACTCTTCCTTATTTTCCAAATCAACACATACTTTACCATTCATTAAATATAGTATGTCATCTTTTTCACAAATGTCTTCCACAATTTCTACATTAGAAAATTTATCGATTACATTAAATAGTGCACCAGGCAATTCTTTGCTCGATACTTTAATGGTTTGTTCATCTTTTAAAACTCTTTGAACTTCGTCAATTTCTTTAGAACCTTGGAGCATTCCATAACCAATGGATTCATATACACTATTAAATATTATATAAAAGTTGATTAGCAAGGCCAATACAATAAATTTACTGATATTTTTTGGTAAATCACCATTCATACCATTTAATAAAAACAATACTATAAATGGTATGAGATATAATTGAGGTAAATATCTAGCCCACCAGCTCTCTTTTAGGATTAAAATTATAAATAACGTTGCAAATAAAGGCAAGAAAGCAATTATAGTTTTTTCATCAAATTTTCTCTTTTTAAATAAAAAGTACACTATGCCGAGACAGCTTGTAATAAGTATGCCGCCAAACAAGACTCCATATCCAGCAATTCTTGTATCGGGCATAGAAAATTGAGTAATCTCTCTACTTCTAAAAGTAAATGGTATTTTCAATTTATAACTTTTATTTCCTGTATTGCTCTCATTAGTCGTTTCAGATAAATTAGAAACCAAAAATCTTTTAATTCTATTCATCTCTATAAGTCCAGTTGGAGTATTTGTATCCATTATGTCCACCGCATCGCTACCATATAAAGGATAAAAAGGATTACCATGGTCTAAAAAATTTTTGGGATAAGTAGATACTCCTATGATACCTATTCCAACAAATAAAGAAAGAACAGCAGTTATCGTCAACCATTTAAAATTTTCTAACCTTTGTTTCTTATTTATCAAAAAATAGAGATAAAAAACAAAAGAATAGATACCAGCATACGCAAATCCAGTAAACTTTATATTTATTAAGATACACAATGTCATAAAATATAATATAAAGTTTTGCGATTTTTCTATTGAATTACTCTTTTTTGACATAATGAATAGAGAAATGAGCATCACTATTAAGAAATTTCCTAAAATGCCGTCGTTATAAAAGGTACCAAACTGGCATAGAATAACCGGATTCAAAGCTATTAAAAAGGCTAATATATAATTCAAATACTTGCTTTTAAAATTTAATATTGCTAATACAAAAGCAAAAGTAGATATTATTAATAATAAGGTAATACTCTTCCCACATTCAATATTTCCAGTTATATTATATACATTAGCAGCATAAGTCCAGGTCGCCTTTCCATAGTGGTCATTCCAAATACCAGCTGCATCGCTTACTTGAACACTACTCTCTTCATTAAAGTCTTCGATACTTTGATAAATAGGGTTCCAGCCTTTACTCATTTGTCCAATTGCAATTTTGTGATATAGATTTCCATCGCATGAATTGTCAAGAATTTTTCCTGAAACATAAAAACTTCCCCCGATAAATAATAACAATAATAGAGAAACGATTGCTATCTCTTTTTTACTATACCGATGTCTATAATAAATATAACTCCAGCAACCTAAAGATAACAGAAAGGCTATAATAAAATTCCACTCAGATATAGAAATCTTTATAATCCATAAAAAACTAGTTACAAAGATATTAAAGAAAATGAAACTTATTAACATAAAAGCAAAATCATAAATTATATTCTTTTTCATAATTAACCTCAATTCCACCTAACAGGTTCACTTTCTGGAGCAATCACATCCACTTCATATTTAGGTCTATCGATATACATTTCTTGAGTATGACCATTATAATAATCTATAATCCTTTTTAAAGAATTTTCTTTAGAATAAAAATCCAAATAATCATCCATTATATCCATATCGATTTCGCTTAATCCGTCGGCACTATAGAAGTCTAAAGAAAAATTATAGACCGGCATAGTATATGGAAACTTATTAAAAATTTTATCATCACTACAAAAGCTAATTCGCCGTCCAGTTGCATATGCTAATAAAATATTTCTATATTTATTTATTATGCTGTCATCCTGGAAAGATATAATTCTTGCAAAATGAGAATAGGTTTGATATTCCATTCCAAATACCTTATTTGGATAATAGATAAAATTAGAATAATTATTTTTTAATTCGAGCAATTTTTCATTCTCGATTTCATCCAAGAGAACAAATACGATGTCATTATTATTAGCAAGTATATTTTTGATATTCGTTATATCGATTGTAAAAGAATTTATATGCGTTCCAAAAATAGGTTTTTTTATAGGTACCAAATCATCTTGATAAAAGCTGTGAGCAAACATATTGCGAGCTCTATATGCTTCACGAGGAATCTCTACTCCTCTAAAAGTTTTAACAACTTCTTTATCTAATTTGTTATTTACTAATGTATAAAAAGTGTCGTCTACTTTTACATATACGTCTTCTTTAACTGAACACCCTGTAAAAACTATATTCTTTTTTGTTTTGGTATCTGCCGTCTTAATTACATCGACTGGCAGTCTATTTAAATAGTGGAAGATTTCTTCATCGACACTTTTATCGACGATTACACTACATTTTTGCTGACACCATTTTATCCTCTCTTGTTCATAATTTTTAAGATTTTCCAAACGGGATTGATGCATCTTAGCTTTCTTTGTTTCAAGCTCGTGACTCATAGAATTGTCGTGAACCCTATAGTAATAGTAAGGCTCCATATTTCTAATATGTGTTAAAGAACCCGTCTTTTCCAGTCTTAACCAAAAATCATAATCTTCTGCTCCGATGATGTCATCGCCATAGATACCCATTAAAACATCGCTATTTTCTTTTCGATATAAAAAGCTTGCATTAATATAATTATCTGTCCCTATGCTAAGTGGCTTTTCTGTTCTGGATAACCTGATAATGCGTGGCTTCTTAATATCCCTTTCGACATCTCTACATGGACCATAAAACGATTTACCTTTGGCATCGATAAGTGAAACATCACCGTACACTAAGGCTGCTTTGGGATTTTCTAATAGCTTTTCGACTAATTTTTCGATCATGATTGGCTTCATAACGTTATCTGCAGATGTCCAAGTTATAAAATCACCAGTAGCAAGAGCGTGGAGATGTGTCAAAGCTCTTGGCAATTTTTGATTAGATTGGGTATATATTTTGACGTTTTCTAAATTTTTATACGGCTCCAACTTTTCCAATAAGTTATCCTTTGATCCGTCGTCTAAAATGATTAATTCTATATTCTTATAAGTTTGATTAAGTATCGAATCGACTGCTTGGATAGCAACTTCTGCGTGATTATAAATGGGAAGCAAAATGGACACTTTTGGACCTTCTATAAAAACTTTATTGCTTTTTTTATATCCGTCTGGAATAAAACGCTTGCTCGAAAACTTTAAATCGACTGTCCTTTTGATATGTCTTTTTAACTTTTCCTTTTTTTCTTCATTTGACAAAGCTAAAAATCTTTTTAACTTACTCATCTCAATTCAACTCATTTCTCTTTAAAATACTTCTTTTTTATGAATACATCTACTTTAAATTTTTTTCCTACTTTCACTAAAGACCTCCACCACCAATGCTTCCACAATCTTTGTCTCATGTTGTTTTTAAAACTTTCATAATCGATAGCATTATTATAGTATTCTTTTGAACTTTCATTAAATAAAACTAGATATCTAACTGCAAACTCCTCACTATATAAAGCTTTTAATTTAGACCCCGTACTGATGTAATGACTAATGTTTTCGTTTATAGTTTCATATAATTGCTTTTTTCCAAAATTTTTAATTACATAGTTTCGGCATTTATCATCTTTAGTATACTTTTCTTTATTGTCGATTATATTTAAAATAGATTTTGTATAAGCAGCTACTTCTTCATCGTCATAGTCGAAATTATATAAATCGGTTGCTATATTTTGATAAGGTTTAACTGTTGCCCCTACGTCATCAGTGACAACTTCACCTTGCCCACCGACCAAAGCAGAGACTACTGGCACATTCATAGCTAATGACTCATAAGTCGTTAAAGTTATGCCTTCTGATAAAGAACATATCACAGTTACGTCCGCCATTTTATAGTACTCTTCTATACTGCTTTTCATAGGTATCAAACGCACATTATTACCTAAGTCTAATTTATTAATCCAAGATCTAATGTCTTCTTCAGCTAGACCTCCACCGACCATTAAAAGGACGATATCACTTCTTTTAGCTAGTATTCTTTTCAATACGTGAAGCAAAAAGATAGGTCTTTTCTCATAAGAAAATCTACTTGGAAAAAGCAAAACTTTTTTATTTTTACAAAACTCTAAAGTATCGTCATCTTGGATGTTTACTTTACTCGGATTGTATTTATCGGTATCGACACCTATATATAGAGTTTCGACGTTCTCCACTTGTCTATTCATTTTTTCAAACATCAAGTTTTTAAGATGTGCATTACATGTAAAAGTTTTTTCTAAAATGTCTTGAACACAGACTGAATCTTTCGGAAATCCTCCATTTCTCCAAGCAAAATCCTCGGCGTGTAAATAATCTATAAAAGGAATTTTAGGGAACATATACTTTAACCAAGGCAATACGTGATAACCGTATAAACTGCTCAATTGAAATACTAACTTGACGTTTTTAGTTACGATTAAATCGTGAATAAAATCTGCCCAATAAGTCCTATCTAAAAAGCTCGTCAAATCGTAAAAAGCCTCCACTACCTGTTCCATTCTTTGTCTAGCCTCATATGGACAAACTTCAGTACTTATCAAATATATCTTATAGCCTCTTCTTTTTAAATCCTCGAATATATTTAAATTAAAAGCATCCGCTCCACCAATCTTTGCCCAAGGAACCATACATAAAATAGTTTTCTCATCGTTTTCTTCGCTTAAAGAAAACTTAATTCGTTTAGGACCGGAGTCGTGATTATATGAAGAAGTCATTGGAAAATTGATATAGTTTCCTTGAACTTTAATTTTATTTTGAACTACTTCTTGTTGCCAAACTCCATAAAAATTTAAATGAACATACTTTAACTTATTAAAGTTACTAATGCTTGTAATACCCGGTATGACATCTATTATAAGCTCTTTTTTAACACAAAAAGTACTAGCACAAAAACTTATGAGCTTTCTTCTTAGAGATAATAAGGAAGAATTGTATTCTCGTCTTTCATTTATAGATAGTACATTGGTATAAATTATATCGACATCTCTTACAACTATAGAAGTATAAAATGCATCGAGTAAAGTTCTATCGAGAAATGTTTTCATATCTATTGGAATCGCCCAAGTTGTCTCAATTATTTTTTTCAAAGCCTCGATTTTAGAGTTTTCCCTACTAATACTCTTAATCACTATTCTCTTTTCTTTTTTGAAGTTTTTATCAAAAAATTCATTGATATCTTTGACGATTTTTTCATCACAAAAAATTAGCCAAATAAAACTTTTAAAAGTCTGATTTAAAACGCTATTTATCGTTCTATTATCTATATCGTTTAAAGAAGAGATAAAAGTATAAAAGGTAAAAAAAGGTTTTTCACAAGAAGAACTTTTTTCTAGTAACTCTTTTCCTGGTATCTCTTTATAATCTATAAATTCTCTATTCATATGTTACTCCTGTTTATCTATTATTGATTTGTAATACTCATCACACACTTCTTTTTTACCAACTTTTAAAACTTTACCCTTTTCTAACCATATGACTTTACTGCATAACTTTTTAATCGATTCTAACGAATGAGAAACATATAAAACAGTCGTTCCTCCATTGATCATTTGCATCATTTTTTCTTCGCTCTTTGCTTGGAATGCTAAATCTCCTACTGATAAAATTTCGTCGACTATTAAAATTTCTGGTTCTACGATCGTAGCAATCGAAAATGCAAGTCGTGCAACCATACCAGACGAAAAATTTTGAACGGGAACATCTAAGAACTCCCTTAACTCTGAAAATTCGACGATTTCATCGAATTTAGAATCGATAAATTCCTTTGTATATCCCATTACAGCGCCGTTTAAGTAGATGTTTTCTCTAGCTGTTAATTGTGGATCGAACCCCGCTCCAAGCTCTATCATTGGACATATGTTGCCATAGGCAAAAACACGTCCTTTAGTAGGCTTCATAACTCCGGCGACTACTTTTAACAGAGTCGACTTACCCGCTCCGTTGGAACCGATTAAACCGACGACTTCGCCTTTATCAATCGTAAAGTCGACCCCCGATAAAGCCCAAAATTCGTTTTTCTTTTTTTCTTCCTTATGCTTTTTTCTCATTTTTGCATTAAACAGATTTACAAAGCCCTGTTTCAAAGAAAAACCTTTATCAATCCCTAAATTAAATCGCATAGAGACGTCTTTAATTTCTATCATTTTTTCTCGTTTTTCCATAAGCCCTCCTATACATAGTAAATGAACTTATCTTGGTTCTTTTTGAAAATAGCTGCACCTATTACTAAGAAACCAAATCCACAAATGAACGAATATATCCAAACATTAAGTCCCGGAGCTTGGTGATACAAGATGATATCTCTTGCAAACTTTATAAACCAATACAATGGATTTAATTTGAAAATAACTTGTAATTTTGGAGAAATAGCAAGCGTTGCAAAGTCGTACATGATAGGTGTTAAATACGTCCATAAAGTAAGTACTACACCATAAATATAGAACATATCTCGTAAGAAAACAGAAACAGTAGCTAAGATAAAACCGAAGCCCAACGTAAACATGAATAGACATAAAAATGCGTAAGGCAACAACAAATGATATATGTTAATTCCCGTACCAGTTATGAATATCAAAGCATAAAGAGGTATCAGAGTTAATAAAAAGTTGATACCAACGAAAAGACACTTAGAAAGTGGAAAAATATATTTTGGCATATAGACCTTATTTATAAGGCTAAAATTTGCAACTACACTGCTCATCGCTAAGTTGGATGCCTCACTAAAATAGTTAAACATGACGAGTCCACTCATGAGATATACTAAATAGTTAACTCCTGGCGTTCTCATATTAAACATGTTTGTAAAAACTAATGCCATGACAGACATGGTCAAAATTGGATATAAAAGGCTCCATACGATACCTAAAACGCTTCTTTTATATTTAACTTTAAAATCTCTCGATACTAGTTGAGCTAATAAAAATTTATATTTATGAATACTGTACTTTATATTGTTTATTACATTCATAATTCTTAGCCACCTTCTAAAAAGTATTATACTATAAACCCCCACATCTAGCAAACACTATCTATTAAAAAGTAAAATTTTTTTGCCAAATTTCCCCAATAGAATAGGCGATTTGACGAGCGATACGACTTGTGTTTTAATAAAAAATAGAAACATACAAATTTAGTCGTGCCAATCAAACTTTGGAGAACACTTTTTTTAAATATTTTACAAGTTCAAATGAATAGTTTTTGTGTTTTATACTCCGGAAGCCTTTGTTCTATTTGATATTCCTACTACAAATGAAATAGGTGTAATCGTCGCCATAAAATTTAAAATGTTTCCAGACATATATGCACACAACATAAACAAACAGAGAATTGCTATCAAAAATACATTCTCTAAAGATTTATCCTTAAAAAATTTATTGCAAAGTATAAATATAGAAAAAGGATAAAATAGTAAAGAGATAATTGCCCCTAAAACGCCGAAAGCATAGAATTGTAATACGAAGTCTTTTTCTAAATTCCCAAGAGCTTGTATTCTAGAATTACCTATTCCAAATATGTTGTTAGTCCACCGCCCGTCGATGTTTTTAACTCTTTTAGTTAGTTCCAATTCGACTTTTCGATAATCGAAATATTCTCCATTTAACTGTCTATCTTTAATATCAGTCCAAAATTGTATATCGTATTCAATAGGATAATATAAATCTAAAAATTGTCTACCGATGTAATTTTTATCTATAGACTCATATACCTCTTTTATTTCATCTTTAGATACGTATTCGCCCGTTTCTCGACTGACATTTTCATCTATTTTTTCACTAACTGTATCTTTAACATCCGACTTCATCGTAGATAGTCGGTTTGAATTAGGCGAAATCGGTAGTAAGAATATCCACCCCAAAATAACTACTAAAAATATAATAGATTTGTTTAAAAATCTCTTTTTGTTTAAAATAGAATATACCACAAAAACTGCAAAAAGACTAAATAATACCAAAAGACCACCTAAAGAAGATACTCTAGTTCCAAGCATTAAAGATGCTAAAGATATCATCAATATAAAAACTATTCCGCCTTTTTCATCTATAATAACTTGATATATAGCTAATACTAAAAACATTATTAAAAGGGCAGCCACTTGATTTGAATAAGAAAAAAAGCCTTTAGTAGCACTTTCTAAAACCGAAAGTTCTTTATTCCACATGAATATACTAGTACGGGTTATCTCATTCGTATAAGAAGAAAGAGAATACCCTATTAGATTAAAGAACACTATACTTCCAGCGACTAATAAAATCCAAAAATTCACTACTCTAAAAATCTCTTTCTTCGATAAATTTTGATACTTTAATACGAAGAGAATCGAAAATGGCATCGAAAGCTTTAACAAAGTCATCGCTTCGCTAAAAGCATTATAATTTAAATTATTAGGTACCAATGTATAAAAACTTTTAGAATGCATGATATTCAATACTAAGTAGACTAACATCGCTAAATAATAGCACAACAAAAATTTAAAATCTTTTCTAGAATCTTTATAAAAAATTACAGTCAATAAAACGAATAATAAAATACACAAAACTCGCACCACGGTAGTAAAATGACTATATAGATATATAATGTCGAATACTGGTGATATAGCAAAAAAAACAAGTATAGCTATTTTAAAAATTTTATCTTTATCAATTTCTTTTTTCTTCATACATTTATTGTACCAAATTTCTAACAAAAAGTCTTTAAAATTGAAAGAGCAAAAGAAAAATTTACAAGCAATTTTCCTCTCTTACCTCACGGTAAGAGTTTTCTGCTTCATAGACCCTGTATCCAGACTTCTCCGCAAGACTATATCCGGTCGTCGCAACCGAACTTTTATTGCTTTTATATTTTCTTCTATACTAAGTTCTCTTCTACGTACTTGTTTATACAAGGAATTGCAATGTTTCATTATAACGAATGATTGTAAATTTCAAGCTTTTTCCTTGTAAATAAAAAAATTGCATAAAAATAGAAGAATTTAATCCTCTATCAAAATATGCGTTATAAAAGAAAAATAGGGTTCCATCAATATAGACAGTACCCATGCAAAAGTGTAAAACACTTTTTCTTTGCATAACCATATTACCACATAATAATGATCATGTCAAACTATTTTACTCAATATTTACACTATAATGTTTTGATTATTTTATCAAAATAGGCATATATTGATTTTAATAGTTCATTATTATTATAGTATTCTTTATGTAAAATTATTCGGTCATAAAACAAATCATTTATATCATTTGTAACATTTATTTTGACACCTATACTTGTTACAATTTCATTAAACATATAAAGAGCATAAGTTATTTGTCTTATTCTTGAATTGCTTAATTTATTATCTCTGGTTTCTTTCCCTATTCCACAATTATTTAAATAATTAACTATTTTATAATCAGGTGCAAAATTATTATCTTTTTTATCAAGATCACATAAAACACATGAATTATGAGCAACGGCATTTCTTAATTTTACAACTTCTCTTAGAATAAAAACATTTTTAATTTCATTTTTTAATTCATGTTCTTTAGCAAAAAATTCATAAAAATTAACTAATTCACCAAATGTTATTATTTCTAGAAATTCCCATATAGGTATATTTTCTATTTTTGTATCACCATCTAAATCATATTTTGCAAATATTTTTTTATAATATTCACTTGTTACTTTATTTCGAATACTTTTATGAACCTTTTTAGGAAATTTTTCATCATTAAAATCTTTTTCTAAATACATATTTACAATTTTATAACCATCTTCTTTATCTATGTTCTCTATTAAATTTAAAATTCTTATTTTTAAATAATGCTCAATATCAATAATCATTTTAAATAAAACTAATCTTGATCTGTGATCAATTATAGCTAAATCTTTTAAATAAGCAAAGTCTAAGTCTATAAATTTATCAACAAACTCTCCACCAATAAAATATCTTTCAAAATTATGTTTATATGCTGTTACATTATAATAATTATTGTTATATCTTAAATACTTTTCTGCTTCCAATTCGGGCATTATTTCAAATTTGATATTTTTTTCTTTTAAGTATGGAACCATTTCTGATATTTTCATAATTGGTCTAGATATTCCATTTTTAATTTTTTTATCCATTCTATCACTTCCTAACTGCTGCAATTGTTGTACCAAAAATTATTATCTCTATCTACACCAATCAAAAAATACTCGAAATTAACGAGTATCATCATCTACAAAATCGGAATTTGGATAAATTTTCTCCATTACTTCATCAGTATATATATAATCTAAATGCTTTTCAAATTTTGTCTTAGGATAGATTTTTTCCTTCCTCTTTTTTCTTCTAATACTAGCTGCCAATGATATAAAACAATCGAGAGCCATAAATACACTAGCTAGAATTGTTATAAATCTATGCTCTATAAAAAAAGGTAGCACTTCTTCCACCATCGGAACAAACACACTAAACCAAAACATCGTTAAAAATCCCCACATCATAGAATACACCAGATTGATTCGCCCATTAAGATTGAATTTAAATTTTTTGTAATCCCAAGAAACCGTACCAGTATATTTTTCTTGATAATAAGAACACAAGTACTCTATAACTGAAGATACAACTACGCCCACTAAAAATATTCTGCCCATGTTTTGTTTTGAAAGCGAATTTACACAAAAGCATAAAAGGGCTGCAACACATCCATATAAAGGATTAAAAGGACCGAATATTACGCCTTTTCTCGATTCGATTTTTTTATGTTTCATAAAGCACCATAAAGTCTCAACGACTACGCCCATGAAACTGCCCATCATGAACATCCAAAAATAATAATTATACTCTGTCACACCAATCACTCACTTATACTGTATGATATCATTTTTGAAATGTATAATCAAGACGTCCAAAAAATTAAAAATCGATATTTTTTTCTTATCCAACAAAATTTTAAATTTTATCTACTAACTTTTTTATTTCTTCTGGAATAGCACTTTCGAATTTTAGAATTTCACCATTTCTTGGGTCCTTCAAATGAAGCGAAGATGCGTGCAAACAAAGTCTATTTATAGGATTAGTTCTTGCTCCATATTTTTTGTCTCCTATTATAGGATGACCCTTTTCACTCATATGAACTCTTATTTGATTTCTTCTTCCCGTATCTATTAAAACCATTAAATAAGTCATGTTGTTATTAAATTTAACTACCCTATAATGAGTAATTGCCAAAAGTCCTATTTCCTTATTTTTGGTCGAATGAACTATTTGAAAATGGTTCATAGTGAGATAAGATTTGATAGAACCGTTCTTTTTTATATTCCCTTCTACGATAGCTACATATTCCCTTTTTAAAACCAAATTGTTCCACTCGCTTTGTAAAAGTTCTTTTATTTTTAAGTTTTTGGCAAATAACAAAACACCACTAGTACCCTGATCTAAACGATGCACGACAAAAAGCCTTGCATTTTTATTATCTTTTTTTATATAATCCGATACCATTCTAAAAGCCGTCTCTTCTTTCTCTTTTTTATTAGAAATGGATAAAAGACCTGCAGGCTTATTAATTGCAATCAAGTCTTCATCTTCATATATTATCTCTAAATCGTATATAGGAAGTGTCCTTTTGGAAAAATATACTTTAACTATAGAACCTTTTTTAAGTACGTGACTACCATTAGTTTCTACACAATCATCTACTAATATCATTTTATATTTTAAAATGCTTTTTGCCTTTTTTCTAGAAACGCCACTCAAATATTCTATTAAGAAATCGATTAACTTAATTTCTTTTTTTACTTCCAAAATTAAACTTTTTTCCATATATTGGTCACCTTCTCAATAAACTGTGGATAACTTAAAGCTTTTCCACAGATAAAACGCAACTTTATTATAAAGAAAAAATAGCTTTATGCCAAGCTATTTCAACTATTCGAATACTCTTTCAATTTTTGAGCAAGAATAGACTTATTTTGTCTTGATACCAAATTGACTGTCATGCCATTTTTAAAAACTACTATATTACATTTTCTGTCATAAGAACTGACATTGTACAAATTTATTATGCAACTTCTATGAGCTTTAAAAAATCTCGGATCTTTAGATAGCAATTTTTCTATCGCTTTAACAGTTATATAATGTAAATAAGAATCGTCTTTTGTATATATCGTGACGGAGTCATCCCTCAAGTTTTTCTTAATAAAATAGATATCTCTATATGGAATTCTATATACTTCGTCAAAAACTGAAAAAGTATATACAGAATGTCTTGTTATTATCTTATGAGCATTTTTTAAACATTTAAGCATATTCTCAACGAAATCTTTATTAGCTTCTAAGATATCTAAAAACAAAACATTTTGTATATCGTCGATTACCGAAGCTCTATATCTTTTGGTGACCAAAATAATCGGACTGGTAAAATCTCCTTCTTCTCTAATCTTGCGAGCTAAATCGAGAGGATTAGGACCAACAACATCGACATTAATAATATAAATTCTGGCTCCCTCGATGTGTTTCATCTTTTCACTTATTGCAAAATTATATTTTTCAAATTCAATTATTTTGTAATATTCAGTAGTTGTATATAAAAACTTTTTGATTATCTTGTTGTATAAATTGCGCAAACAAACATCGTCGTCATAAATTATAAAACTTACCATAAAAACACATTCCTTCTATTCTTTTTTTTGTTCGAAAATTTGGGCCGAACGTTATGAGTTTATCATTTTTGATTTTTCAAGAAAATAAAAATTAACAAATATTACTATCGAAATCGGGTAGCAGAAATTCAAAAAAACGACAAAAAGTTTTGCCGCTTTCCAATTCTTATTTACTTTGCTCAGATTTTACCTTCTCTCTAATGTAAAACATCTTTTCGATGAAATTGACATAAATTATCAAATATAGTCCTGCTAATAAAAATCCGCCTAACACGTCGCTTGCATAGTGTACTCCTAAGTAAATTCTACTTATACCGATAGATAATATAAGAAGACTTAAAGAAACGATAGAAACAATTTTTAAAGTTTTATTTTTACACCTCTTATAAATTAAATATATCAAATACCCATAAAACGCCATAGAAGATGCCGAATGTCCACTAGGAAAACTAAATCCCGTTTCTTCTATCAATCTGAATCCTACTGGTCTATCTCTTCTTACAATCATTTTTAACAAAAAATTTAATAAACTTATTACTCCTAGATTAAAAGGAATCGATATAGCAAAAATTTTGTCTTTTAAAACTAGTACTAAAAGGACAGCTATTCCGAGCAAAGATACCCCTTCTCCTAAAAAAGTCACAGCTTTCATAACGCTTGTCATATTGCTACTCTTTGGAAGAAGTTGATAGACAAAATTGTCGAAAGCACTAGTTTTTTCTAATAGGACTAAAGTTGTCATAGAGAAAAAAGCAATTGCTAATAATATAGCTGCTATAAATACAAATTTTTTATTTCTATCTTTCATAATTATCACCAATTAATTATATCACTTATTAGTAATTCTAACACAAAAAAATAAAATGTTTCCACTTTACTTTTTGATTTCAGTTTCGTATAACTTTTTATATGTTGGACATTTCTTTATGAGCTCCCTATGCGTACCTTCCGCTTCTATCTTACCTTCGTTTAAAAATAAAATTCTATCCGCTCCAACTATAGTAGATAATCTGTGAGCAATAATTAAAATCGTATACTCGGATTTCATATTTTCTATAGCCTTTTGTATCTTGTTTTGAGTCTCGTTATCTAATGCACTAGTAGCCTCATCAAATAAAATAATTTCTGTCTTTTGTACGAGTGCTCGAGCTATAGCAAGTCTTTGTTTTTGACCGCCAGAGAGATTTACCCCGCCTTCCCCGATAATGGTATCATACTTTTCGGGTAGACTTTCGATATACTCATCTAGACAGGCGAGCCTACAGGCTTCAATCATCTCGTCATCAGTTAAATCGTTTTTCACGAGTTTCAGATTTTCTTTAATGGAAAGATTAAATATATATGGATCTTGACTAATAATAGTAATATTTCCTCTTATAGTTTCTCTATCTAACTTAGTGATATCTATTCCATCTATCGTGATTTTACCACTATTAGGTTCATACATTTTGCACAAAAGATTAAATATGGTAGTTTTTCCTGCTCCACTTTTTCCAACAAAGGCAACCGTTTCATTGGCTTTTACCTTGAAATTAATACCCTTTAAAACAGCTTTATCATGATAAGAAAATTTGACGTTCTTGAATTCAAAATCTCCGTTTACTTTTTCGATGCTCAAAGAACCAAAAGACTCTTTTGGAAATTCTTCACTATTGAGAATATCGAAAATTCTCTTCGAAGAAAGATTATAATATTTGACGTATTCCAAAAGTCTACCGAGAGATAAAGCTATCGAATCGAGCCCCTTAGAATAATTGACTATTATGAGAGCTACACTAATAGAAAGTTTCGCTTTATAAAGTAAGCATATCAACAACAAATAAAGTAATAAATCGAAAATATCTCTACACGAATTTATGAGCATATTGCAACCAGAATTTACCTTTTGCATTTTATAACGCTGCTTATTTAAATCGGTTATTTTATTAGAAAGCTCTACCATAAAACTCTTTTCAGCATTAAGCATCTTTATATCTCTTAGTCCTCTTACTAGTTCTCCCACAAACCCGGTTACTTTTTCTTGCTTCTCCCTAGTTACTTTATCGTTTTCATTTAGAATTTTTACTCTATAAGAATTTACAAAATATAGAACTATTGTACTAAATATCAAATAGATAAAAACGATTTTGTTTAAAAAAAAGACGGCTACAAAAATTCCTATATCGCTCAAAATTTCTGATAAAAATGAATTTAAAGCTGAGAATACATCGGCTATTTGGGATGTATCGTTAGTAAGTCTTTGAATGAATACACCCGAGCTATTCTTATCAATTGTCGAATTAGTGAGCTTTAATATATTTCTTCCCAAATCTATTTGTATCTGAGTAAACGACTCTCTATATATAATCATCGAATACACGTGCCAGAAATAACTCAAAATATTTCTAAATATTTCTATAAAAAATATTAATAATACAGTTAATAACAATTGGATAAGTTCATTATTCGTTAAATAGATTATAGTTTTTGCATAGATTAAAGGAACAATAATACTTACTACTATAGTTAAAACATTGCATATAAAATATTTAATCAATTTATTTTTATTGCCTTCTAAATACTTCCAAGACTTTTTGATATTATTTAAAAATTCCATAAATTTACTCTCCAAATACACGAAAATATTATCATATGTACAAGTTTATAGCAAGAAAAAAACGAACTACTTTTCGTTTTCGTTCATCATCATTTTATAGTATTTCCAAGCTAATACTTTAAAGGCCATTTTATCGATTTGCTCGCTGTTTAAGGTTCCGTCGCTAATAGCATTTTTTATCTCGTTAAAACTTGTTTTATAGTCAGTAGTTATAATCAAATCGTTTCCAGCTTTTACAGCTTTTATAGTAGTATTATCGATGTTATTGAGTGCTCCCATAGCAATATCATCGGTTATTATAACTCCACTAAATTTTAAATCGCTACGCAATAATTCGTGCACCTTGCTCGATAGTGAAGCTGGATTATTGTTATCTATACTAGTTACTACGTTATGACTGACTAAGACTGCTTCTGCTCCTGCTTCGATACCTTTTTTAAATGGAGGTATATCGTTATTCATCAAGTCGTCATAACTTCTCGTATCAGTTGCACCTCCAAGGTGAGTATCGGCATTGCTTCCATATCCCGGAAAATGTTTTAATGTATAAGATACTCCTGTGCCTTTACTAGCACTAATGACGCTTTTTGCATAATTAGATGTGACTTCCGTATTCTGTTTCAAAGTTCTATCGTACATATAATCAGTAGACTTACTAGCTACATCGACAACTGGCGCCAAGTTTAGATTTAATCCTAAATTGCTGAGAATTCTACTTTTTTCTTTAGTATCTTTTTCGATTTCAGCAAGACCGCCTAAATCGTATAACTCGCTCGAAGCTTTAAATTTAGAAGGAACAAGCAAATTATTAGAACTTACTCTTACTACTTTTCCTCCTTCTTCATCGACTGCTGTAAGCAAAGGTATTTTTGAAGACTCTTGTGCACTTCCTATCATTTTCTTAACTTCCGATTCACTTTTATCTTTAAAGTCTTTTTCAAAAAATACAAATCCTCCCAAATTATATTTCTTTATATCTTCTAACGAATTAGAATCGGGATATCTTGCTAGTAAAACTTGACCGATTTTCTCGCCTAAGGTCATCGTCTTGAGTTTGGCATAAGCTTGTTTATAAAACGCACTAAATATTCCATTATCTAGCCACCCAGTCGGAATGCCTTCATCGGTTGTACTTTGGGCTATTACGTCATAACTTATCACTTGACAATCTTCTATGGCATAATTCTTATCTACTATTCCAGTATATGTCATAGATATATTATCTCCAACGTTAAAACTAGTATCATCGGTTTTGCAGGTATAGACGTGTTCTTCATCGTCTTTTATCTTTACAGTTCCATTTGAGTACTGCATTACGGTTCCCACTAGTTCTTTTGTTTTAATATCTCCGTCATAGTCGTTCTCTTTTAAAACGCTTATAATTGTAACAGCTCCAATACAAAGACATAGACAAATTATTATTCCAATAGTAACCAAATTTTTTTTATTCATAAAATTATCACCGTCAATAAATTATATTTTTTTTACTATAAAATAATACTAAATTTTAATGACTTTTAAAAGCCCCTATTTTTAAATAGTTTTTCAAAATCGTCACTTCCCAATATTTTGTTTGTTCCTACATTGGTTAAAAGATTTTTTAGGCACTCTAACATCTCTATTTTATTATAACCATTCTCATAAAGTCCAAATACTCCTTCTAACAAAACTTTGAAATCATCTCTCTTTGCTCCTTGACCCAATAAATCGAGGAATTTGGAAGAAATTAAAGGTACTCCATCGCTCGTTTTTAAATTTATAGTTTTCTCAATAGTGGAAAGTATTTTTTTAATGTATTCATATATATCCCCATAAACAGAAACCATTCTCATTACGTGCAAAGGATATATCTGTTCTAAGAAAAAACTTGCAATCTCTCCAATATATTTTATTAAACATAAAAGCTGTATTTTGGAATTATCTTTTTTGATGACATACTTTTTTCCATTTAAGACTAGATATATATAATCAGCACTTCCCTCATAATATGTTAAAACTTGTATGCTGCTAGAAATCCTCATAATATCTTTTAAACTTAAGTTTTTTAATATGTCGCAAAACATATTGCCTTGAACCAAAATGCCTCTCGTATTATATAATTCATTTCTTTTAAAACACACTTCTAAAAGAGCTTCCTGCTTACATTTTACGATGTCTAATATTTGGCAATCCAAATCGACTAAGACATAAAGATTTTTTGTAGGAGCCAATAGAGCCAGTATTTCTCCATAAATATAAAAATCGTAATTGTTTATACCGAATTTTTGGCATACCCTTTTAAAGTTGATATCCTCTGGATAAAAATGTGCACTTCCTATTAAAGTGTAACTTCTATCGAACAGCAAAAACAAATCGTTTACTTCATCATAAACATAAACGGCATTTTTTATACAAATTGAATTTTTATGATTTAAAGAAAGTCTTTTACAGCTTTCTATAAAGGCTTCATCATTTCTTACATATTCGATATCCATAGCCATCCCTCATATGAGAAGCTATTCTATTATATTTAATTATCTAAGTCAAATAAAATTTAAAATTGTCGTTAAGTTGGTATATGTTTTTTTTATAAAGTACCATATCTACCACAAGTAGCTATACATATTATAGATATATTACTACTATATATTCATAAACAAAATGTACGCTTACTAAAGTCAAAGGCTGTTTATCAAAGAAAGGAGAAATGAAAAAAAATTAAATAAATATTGCATCATTTTAAATACAATTAAGGAGGTAAATTAAAATGAAAATTAAATCAGTAAAAATCATTGCTTTTCTCTTACTCGTAATAATTCCAACGAACACTTTTGCTTTAAAAAGCATCAGTTTAGATAGAGAATTGACAGAAAAGGAATATCAGAATTTAACCAAAATCGGCCTGGACGATGAAACCATAAGTAACCTAGACCTTAAAGCGATAAACGAATATAAAGATGTCGAAACAGATGAACAAGTAACAGTTACTAAGTATTTTAAAGAAATAGAAGTCATGCCATTCTCTTTAAACCGAGAATCTAATTATGTGAATGTAGAAATTTCAGAACAGGAATACAATAGCTCTGAGTCTGAAATCGAAACTTTTGGAACTACCCATGAAACAAATTATAAAAAATTGGAAATTAAATTATCTAAATCGGTCAATGACCCTTTAAGAATAGTGACATCCTCTCTAACGTGGAAAAAGCTTCCTAGTACAAAGAGTTATGACGTGTACGCATTTTTTGCTATATCTGGCATCATTAAAGTTCCAACTGCAACTCAAACGATGAGCGAATTAGTTGGAGACTCTAATAACAACTGTACCTATACTCTCAATAAAAATAACGTAACTAATTATAGCAATACAAACTCTAACTGGAATAACTATGTCTATGGTCCTTCCATCTTGGGTTCTGGAATTTCTATGCAATTAAATACTTCAACTACAGATCGGAAGAGCGTCGTGTA
>CANDHX010000002.1 GCA_947384645.1 uncultured Mycoplasmatota bacterium
ACCTTTATACTTTTTATATATAAGTTGGTCTCACATCATTTACATTTCTACATTTCGTTATTTTCTGATATTTTTATTTTTTAAATGATCATTTTATCTTTTCTTTTATAATTCTATTTTTTATCTTTATTTTTATATAATCTTTATCAATATATAGTTCACCTATATAGTTATTTTTTTTGTCTCTATTGTAATTATAAGTCATTTTAAAATCATTTAAATCTTTGTAATAATCTATTATATAATATGAAACTTTCATCAAGTATTTTTCTAGTTCAGTTTCGACGTTATCGCCTTTAATTTCATCAATGGCTATTTTTAATGTAAGTTCATGTTTTATATGATAATCCAAAATTAGATTGTATAGTTCGATTTTTGAGGGCATTTTCTTGTCTGGCAATACATCAAAAGCGGTATATTTGTAGAATTGATTTAATTGTAATTTTACATTTATCTGTTTTTCATTTAAATATTTATTTAACTTTTCTTTTTCATCGTTGCCATTATTTATAAAATCCTTAACATCAAAATACTTTTTAAAATAGGCGTACATTAGAGTATCTTCGTATGAGTCTTTAATAATTTTTCTTTTATCATCTACTTTAACGTCAATATAAAATTCTGTATCATCAAGATTATATATTGATTTGATATTATACTCTTCTAAATTATCTGTGCCTATAAATCCATTTGCACCAAAGTGTCTATTGATATCAAGTATTTTAAAATCATCACTACTATATTTTTCTTTTAAATAATCGATTGTTTTTTCCATTATTTCATTATCGATTTTTCTTTTCTCTACATATCTAAAAGAGTATTGAAAAACTATCAAAAGTGAAGTAACAATGGAGACTAATATAGTATAATAAATAGTTTTATGTGGAGTATTTTCTTCGATATAGTTCTGGTTATTTTTAGCTTTTTTCTGAAAAATAAAACCTATTATTCCAAGTATAAAGTTAATAAGGCAAAGGAAAAAATTTTTTATCATTTCTCCCATGGTTATCCACTCACCTGTATCATAGCGAAATAAATCTGATCTCCAATAAATTGCATATACAATTTGTGAAATGTAGAAACTCCAAAATAGTCCGTTGAATACTTTAAAAGTATTTTTTTTCTTTGATTTTTTAATATATATTAAGATTGCTATTTCTAAAATAATTATGGCTATTAAATATAGTGTCATAAAAAATGTCATTAAATTTCTCATATTATAATTTATCCTCCTAATGTTACTAGTATAACTTTTTACATGGTTAATGTTTAGCTCTAAATCTAAATTTGAAAAATTTGTGTTATTAAAATTGAATAAATTTTATAATTTTTCGTAGTGAGTCCACATTCTTATTATATGAATCTCATTTTTTTCTTCTAAAACTTCATAGACTATTCTATGTTGTCTATTTATTCTTCTAGAATATAATCCGCTTAATTCTCCACATAACTTCTCATAAGAAGGCGGATAACAAAAAGAGTCATTCTTCATTAAGTTTAAAATAGTTTTACAATTTTTTTCTAATCCAGATTTTTTTAGTTTTTTCTTATCTTTTTCTGCTTGTTTAGAAAATTTAATTATATAATTACCATTCTTCATTTTCGTTATACTCTGGAGACTTTTCCCAGTTTTCTTTTTTTCTTATTTCTTTAATGTTGTCAACCATACCTGGAATACTTGTAAGATATAAAGTTTCCTCTATGTTTTTCCATTCATCTTCAGAAATTAATACAGCATTTTTTCCTTTATTATTGACAATCGTAATAGGGTTAAAACCAATATTCACGTCAGATACCAGTTTAAATAAATTTTGCCTAGCATTTGTAATGTTTATAGTGTTCATATCATCACCTCACTAACATTATAACGTACGTTTTAATGTACGTCAATGTTTTTTAAATATATTATATGTTATTTTATAAATATAATACGAGGTAAAATGGATTTTGCCATTAAAAAAAGCCCATAAAATGGGGATTGTTAACTTACTGGTGGAACCGAGGAGGCTTGAACTCCTGTCCAAAGTATTTCTCAAGTAACGTCTACAAGTTTATTTGGAATTTTTTAATTCATCGATAAGATTAGAATCCAAAAGTCTACAAATCGATATAGTTTAGATTAAATTCAACTATAAAGTCTAAACACCTTTATGAGTTATAGTTCAGTAAGTATAAGTCCTAGCTTTAAGACCTGAACAATCTTAAAGAAGAACCTCTCCTAGGCCTATCTTAGGCAAATTGAAGAGCTGGTGCACCAAAAGTGCTTCTTGTTTTGTCATTTAAATTTAATTTTGCTCGTTAAAGATGAGCTTCTACTTGCAGTTATCCCAAGAACGATACTCTGTCGAAACCAATATACGGCCCCATAAGAGTGCATTAATTATAACATTTTTTTTTTATAATTGCAAATGCTTAGTTTTTTCTCTGTCATGTTCTACGGGTCTTAATATTAATTTTCTATTCGGTATACCACTTTTCATTTTTCCAATTTTATCTGTTTCATCAAGTACACCCTTGTCTAAGAGAGGTGTAATCATTTCATCGTAGATTTCTTTTGGACTTTTTTTATCATTAAATCTGTTATAAAAACTTGCAAAATCTAGTAATGTTTTTTGTCCGTTCATAGAAATATAAAATAAGAGTGTTTGATAGTCTTTTGTGTTTAAAGGCGTAGTAGCATTTTCAGAAATCAGATGTATTATATACTCTTTTTCTAGTTCCAACATGACTGTTTCCAACATCAATTTTATAAAGTATGTCATATCGTTTTTAGCAATGGATTCTTCTATAGTTTTATCGTATTGTGCTCCTTTAAAAGCTATTCCTCTATTGAATATGATATATGGATATGCCTTTTTATTTAGAAGGTACCACATTGCTATCGTTCTAGATGTTCTACCATTGACATCAAAATACGGATGTATATATACAAAATATAGATGTAGTATTTGACTTTTTATGTATTCATCGGTTTCGTTACCAGTTATTTCGGTGTTCAGAAATTCCAAATATTTTTCCATAAATGCTTCTATATCTTTTTCTGGTACTCCTGTGGAATACGAGTCGTCTAAACGTCCTCCTTTTAAGATATATACCGGTTTTTGCCTATAGTATGTACCCATATTAGTTTTATCATACGGGCAAAGTAAACCATTACTGGTAATAGTATAAAGTTCTCTTATCGATTCTTTATCTATAGTTCCACCCTTTAAAATATATTTGTATGCCGCATATAAATTCAGTATTCTTGCACGCCGTTCTGGGTCTTTTATTGAGCTCGCTTTTTTTATTACTCTTTCTATAATAGATATATCATCTACGTAACCTTCCACTAGGTTGTTGGTTTTTATTTCTTCTGTAAACATCATTTTTTTGGCAAAAGTTTTAGTATGGATGCGTCTTTGTCCTTTTAAAAAATTATTTAAATCGTCTATATTTCCTTGGATAGCTTCTCTTCTTAGATAGAATCGAGTACCTTCTATTTTTTTCAAATCGTAGTAAATTCTTTTTTGCATAAAACCCACCAGATGAATATTATACTCAATTTTAATAAATATGCAAATCTATTAAAACATCTAGAATTTGTTATTTTGAGTTTATTAGTAATATTTGATACTTTTTTACATATTCTATAAAAAATATGACTTTTAAATCATAGTATATATTTTTTTCGAAAAAAGACTTAGATTTGAGTTTTGATAGCTCTTTCTAAGTCTCGTTTTTTTATAGTTTCTCTTTTATCGTATAATTTTTTTCCTCGACCTAAGCCAATCAGTATTTTGGCATAGTTACCTTTAAAATACAGTTTTAGAGGTACTAAAGTGTATCCAGTGTTTTGGATTTCTAAGCCCATTCTTTTAATTTCTTGTTTATGTAGCAGTAGTTTTCTATCTCTTCGTTCGTCATGGTTAAAACGATTTCCTTCTTCGTATTTAGAAATGTGCATATTTTTTAAGAAAGCTTCCCCATTTTTAATGGTTATATATGCATCGTTGAAGTTTGCACTGCCTTTTCTAATCGATTTTATTTCAGTTCCAGTTAGTGCAATGCCTGCTTCATAAGTTTTCTCGATAAAGTAATTAAAATTAGCTTTCCGGTTTTTTATCTCCACCGTTTTCACCCCCAACTATTTCAAAGTCAATTTGTTTTTCTTGTTTGTTTGCTCTTACTACTTTTACTTTTAGTTTATCTCCTAGTCTAAACATCTTTTTTGAATTTTCTCCTACTATAGCCATAATATCTGAGTTGTAGTGATAGTAATCATCTTTTAAAGTACTTATATGAATTAAACCTTCTATTAAGTTATCAAGTTCGACGAATATGCCAAAATTCGTGAGTCCAGATATGGTTCCAACGAATTCTTCTCCGATGTGACCTTCCATATATTCAGCCATTTTCATATCGTCGACTTCTCTTTCAGCTTCGACTGCTTTTAGTTCTCTTTCGCTCGAAAGATTGGCTATGTAATCTATTTTAGGCTCGAGTTCTTTTACTTTTTCGTCTATTTCGTGGTCGAATAGATACTTTCTTAATAAGCGATGAACTAATAGGTCTGGATAACGTCTAATAGGACTAGTGAAATGCGTGTAACACTTACTAGCTAAGCCGAAGTGGCCTATGTTTTCTCTTTGGTATTTAGCTTTTTTCATGCTTCTTAATAACAAAGTAGAAAGGACGGCAGCCTCTTTTTTATCTTTTAGTTGGTCAAGAATGTTTTGCATCGCTTTTTGAGTAATGTTTTTAATTTTGGCATTTACTTTGTAGCCCAATATCGATACGAATTTTATGAAATCTTCTATTTTTTCTTCGCTTGGGACATCGTGAACACGATAGATAAAAGGCAAGTCCATGTTTGCTATACATGTTGCAACTGTTTCATTGGCAATGACCATGAATTGTTCTATCATCTTTTCGCCGTCTTTTTGAACTCTTCTTCTTATCTCGCAAGCTCGTCCTAATTCGTCACAAATTATTTTTGCTTCGTCTAGGTCAAAATTTATGTATCCATCGTTTTCTTTACGATTTTTTAAGATGTGTGCTAAAGTGTTCATATCTTTTAGTATGCTTGCGTATTCTTGGTAGCCTTCTGGGATTTCATTTTCCAATAGGATTTTATTGACATCGTCATAAGTCATTTTCTTTTTTGATTTGATGTAGCTAGGGAAAATGTCAAAATTTACGACCCTCCCTCTCGAGTCTATTTCCATGACGCACGATTCAGTAAGTCTAATAACTTCTTCATTTAGTGAACAAATCCCATTGGACAATTTGTGGGGTATCATAGGAATAACTGTATCTGCTAGGTAGGAACTCGTTCCCCTATTCATGGCATCTTCATTTAGAGCACTTCCTTCTTTTACGTAGTGACTAACGTCCGCTATATGGACTCCTAGTAAGTAATTTGAACCATTTCTTTCGAGGCTTATGGCATCGTCTATATCTTTTGTATCTGCTCCGTCGATTGTGAATATTATTTTGTCGGTTAAATCTCTTCGGCCTTCCAATTCTTTTGGGTCTACTTCCGTTTCTATGTACTCGATTTCTTTTAAAGTACTTTTGCTAAAATCCGGATATATTTCGTGTTTATAAGCAATCGTTAGGATATCGACTCCTGCATCATCTTTGTGCCCTATTATAGTGCTTACTCTAGCAAGATAGTAATTTTTGCGGACTTCTTTTATGATTTCTGCTTGTACTATTGTACCTTCAACACAGTCTACGGTGCTTTTTCTATCGAGTTCTATTATCAAAGACCTCTTATCTTCGAGGTTCATGAAAGGCTTTCCATGGATATATCTTATTTCTCCCACTAAATTATTGAGGTTTCTTTTAAAAATTCTTAGAACTCTACCTTCTAGTTTAGGTTTTCTTTCGGTAATTTCGACGATTACAGTATCTCCGTCGATTGCACCATTTAGCATGTTCTTTTCTATATGTACGTCATCACCTGTTAATAAGAGAAATCCGAATCCTTTAGGATTGACATCTATTTCACCTATTTTTATATCTTGGCAGTTTTCAAAAAGAATATATTTTCCTTTATTCGTAAAATATATTTCTCCATTTTGAACCATTTCATTTAACGTTTTTTGGACTTCTTGTATCTCTTCCACAGATAAACTGCCCATGTTTTCGCATAATTCTTCGGTTGTAACGGCATTTTGGAGGTTTTTAAGAGTTTTTAGGCATCTTTCTTTCATGTATTATCACACTTTCTAAATTAGTTATTTACTTCTATAAGTCAATTATAGCATATTTTATAAATCGCATTAAAAAAATACACTCGAAGTGTACTTTTAGGCTGTAAACATTATCAAGAAAGCTAAAATCATGAAAGCTGCACCTACTATGAATGTAAGTCTACTTATAAATAATTCTACTCCTCTTTCTTTTTGTACTTGGAATAATTCAGCATTTCCACCTGTCAATATTTGTCCAGCATCGGTAGCTTTATTTCCTTGCAATAAAACTAGTGCAATTAAAACGACTGATAATATCAATAATGCAATTTCCATAAATTTCACCTGATTTCGTCTACTATTCTAGCATAAAAATACGTGTTAAGCAACTTTTTATTTTAAAACACATTTTTTTCACACTGTCATCAAATTATGATAATATAATTTGTAATGTAATTTAAAAAATTTTTTGATAGGAGAGATAATATGTCAAGAGGACTTAAAAATGTATTCATGTTAGTGATTTTGGTTACCGCTTCCATAGGCATTATTTTTGCTTATAGGGAAGCAGCGATGAGTGCACGAGTGCAATTCGACATCAATAATGTAATTCAAGAAAAATTTCCAGAAGAGAACTTTAATTCGAGTTTTTCTAAAGAAGAGATGAAACCTGAAGATGTAGAGAAGTTTAGAAAAGAAAATATAATTATCGATAAGGAATATGTAGCAATTTTTGCCATTTGTTCTATTGTTATTTCGATTATACTCACATATTCAATTATGTCCTCGTTCAATAAGAGAAATTTTAGAGAAACTTTTAAAAATGTCGATAAAGTTACGATTTTTATCCTCAGTGTAATTATACTTTCTTGTTTGGGTGTGTATGCAGCGATGTATTTTTCTACGGATGTCGAAAGAAAAACGGAAGAACACGATTTTATGGATATAAAAGATGTGATTACGAGAAAAGAGGACGTTACAGAAGGCGTTGTTGTGAAAAACAAAAATATAAATTTGAGTTCGTATGACTCCAATATAACGATCGATGAAAAGGGAGAATACTTTCTAAAGGGAGAATTAAATAATTCTTTAATAATCGATGCAAAGGATGAAGTCGTTTTAAATCTCGAAGGAGTGAAAATCAAAAACGATAAAACAGCTTCTATCATCAATAAAAGTGAGAACGAATTAAAGATTAATTTAGTTGCCGACACGGTCAATGAATTGGAAGACGGCGGTTCTAGTGAATATGATGCTTGTATCTATTCTTTGGGAGATTTGGTAATCGACGGGATGGGCGAACTCAAAATTTATGGAAAGCAAAGAGACGGAGAAGGAATTGCAACTGAGGCAAAGAATATCACCATAAATAGCGGGATTATTTACATCGAGTCAGTCGATGACGGGATAAATGCAGGAGGCAACGGTGGCCTTATTTCTATAAATGGAGAACAGATATATATAGATGCTTCCGGCGACGGTATCGATTCTAATAAAGATTTAATTATCAATGAAGGGACTCTATATGTAATGGGCTCATCAGTCAGCATGGATGCTGCTATAGATACAGATGAAGGATTCACAATGAATGGTGGTACTTTGGTTGCAATCGGTACAGATATGTTAGAAACGCCTCTTAAAGAGTCTAAGCAAAATACAATCTGTTTTACATTCGCAAATAAAATTGCAGAAGGTACGCTCGTCTCATTAGTTAATGAAAAAGGCAATGCAGTAATATCGTTTAAGGCTAAAAAAGCTTTTAAAACTTTAATTCTAAGCAGTAAATCGCTTAAAAGTGGAGATTATAACTTATATATGGGAGGAAAAATAAGCGGTAAAGATAATTTATCTATATATTTAAATGGTAAATATGAGAAAGGTGAAAAAGTCAAAATTGGCGAAAAAGATCTATTTATAATAAGTGAAAGTATCACAAATTATAAATAGAAAATATCCTTTATAATAGCAAAAAAAATTAGTTAACTTTTTATGGGTTAGCTAATTTTATTTTTCAAATTCTTCATGAATTTTACTATTATTTATTTCTCTTTTGTTGTTGTAGCGACCACTATATTTTATGTTGTATTCCCCTACTAAAGGAAAAAAATATAGCTGCCCAATCTCCATATTGGGATATACTTTGGTAGGTGTTACACAAGTTATCCCTAGAGTCCAAGTTCCTCTATATCCGACATCTCCGCAGCCGGCACTTAAATGGGTGGTTATTCCTATTCTTCCAATAGAACTTCTGCCACTTAGAAGAGGGACAAATTTTTCGCTTTCAGTATACTCATTCGTCCTTCCCAAATATAGTTTATTCGGTACTAAAGTATACCCCTCTTCGGGAATTTTAATCTTTTTTACAATCGGTTCTTTTTTGCAGTCTAGAGTTTCTTCTGTATGAATTAGCAATTCGTCAGCTAGTGTTATATTGTAACTGTTCGGATTGATATTATTTTTATCAAATGGTTCAATTATAATGTTTTTCTCTTCTACTGCTTTAATAATTTCTTCGCCTGATAACATATATTCTCCTCAATTGAATTCTTCGTCTTCGTATATTCTACTAGCTGTTGCATCTATTTGTCCTAAGTATTTTCCCGTGTACTTAATATTATCATCTCCTACTACTGGGAAGTAGCATATTTGAGCAACTTTCATATTAGGATATATTCTCACTGGCTTAATGCAACAAATCTCTAGTGTCCAAGTTCCTTTAAAGCCGATATCTCCAAAGCCAGCTGTAATATGGATAGTTACGCCCAATGAAGCCAAGCTCAATTTACCATATAATATAGGAACTAAATGATTAGTCTCGGTGTATTCGAGCGTTCTAGATAAATATAATTCGCCAGGTCTCAATATGTAACCTTCTTGGGGTATTTTGACAGTTCGAGTCTTATTCGGCTTTTTACATTCCAAAACGTCTTCATCATATATTACTAATTCATCGGCAATGTGTAGAGAGTAGCTGTTTGGTCCTATGTTTTTTTTATCAAATGGTTTTATAACGATATTTCCTTCTTCAATTTGTTTTAATATTTGTTCTCCAGATAACATATATCTTTCCTCCTTAGTTATGTCCTCATATCAATTATAGCATATGTATAAAGAAAAAAACAATTTAGTTCTTTAAAATTTTTTTCGATTTAAATTATGTCTATTTTTTAATACATTTTTCTGGTCACGGGCACGTATCGATAATACGCATATAGCCAATAATAAATAATAGTTATGATAATATTTGGACAGGGTGGACGTCATGAAAGTAAGAGTTAACGACTATAAACCAAATGAAACCTTCAGATTCATGAGAGAGTCTACTGGTAAAACACAAGAAGAATTTGGAAATGATGCAGGAAAAGGAAAAGATTGGGTTCAATCTATCGAACTGGATAGACTCGATTTTAAGTTTAAAGATTTCTTAGAGTTAGCTAATAAAAACAACATTGAAATTTTAATGACGAGTCGTGATGAGAAGATGAGAGGAAAACAATAAACTATAAATTAAAACGCTCTAAGTCTAGTGCTTAGAGCGTCTTTTTTTGTCTTTTTTAGTTCCTTTATTTTCGATATTCTTATTTTTCTTTTTGTGTTCAAATAAAATATCTGTTTTTAAAACTATTATGAGCAAAAATATCGTTAAACCTATATATATCCACGAAGCAATTTTGTTATCTCCTATGGTTATCAATATCGAAGTTGTTGCAAATGCTATATCGATTAAATAAATTATTAGAACTGTAGTACGAGTAGAGAATTTCATTTTGAGGAGTTGGTGATGAAAGTGTTCTTTGTCGGGCGTGCCAATCGGTTCTCCTTTTAAAAATCTTCTCAATATGGCGAATAGCGTATCGAATATAGGAACTGCTAAAATCACTATTGGGATAACTAAACTGTTGAATGTTACGTTTTTAAATCCGAGAAGCGAGATAATGGCTATTATAAATCCTAAAAATTGACTCCCCGTATCCCCCATAAAAATCTTGGCAGGAGGAAAATTATATACTAAAAATCCTAAGGTTGCACCAGACATCAAAATGCTTAATACTATGTCTAGACCGCCTATTCTATTGGTTATTATAGCTATAATAGCGACAGTTATAAAGTAGATCGTAGCTATGCCGGAAGATAGACCGTCTAATCCGTCGATTAAGTTTATAGCATTTATGCAAGCAACTATAAAGAAAATCGTAAGATAAGGCGCCAAATTGCCGAAGTTTAAATAATAGTCGAATAGATAAGCATCTTTAAGAATTATGTTACCGTAGTAAACAACTATTACGGCGGCGATTAGTTGGCCTATCAATTTATATCTTGCTTTTAAAGGGTTGATATCATCGATTATGCCAAACAGAATTATGACAAAGCTGGCTATGACAATCGATAACATCTGAGTTGTAATTTGTCCATAAAACATATATCCTATTAAAAAAGATAGATATATGGCAAGTCCTCCCAAACGAGGTATCGGCACTTTGTGTACTTTTCTTTCATTCGGAATATCCATTGCATTTATATGAATTGCGACCTTCTTGCAAATTGGGACGAGGACTAAACTTATCAAAAAACTTGTTATGGCCATTAATATAACGCTGTGACCATTTACAAAAAATGACATACAATCACTCATTTCAATAATTATTATACACTAAAAAATACTAAATTACCAATTATTAAGGTAAATTTTTGTAAATAATTGCCATAATAAGAATGGTGAATTGTATGAATGTTAGTGTCGAGTTTTTAAAAAAGTCTTTAAAAAATAATCCCGATTTTATCGTTAGAGAGGTTGAATCCGGAACTAAAAATAAAATCTATATCGTTTTTTTTGAAAGTCTAGTCAATTCTAGTGATTTGTCGAACTACACGGTTAGAAGCATCAAAAATTATTTAGTGCATCATAAAAGCGTCAATGATATAAGAGCTTTAATAGCTGGACCAAAGTTAAACGATGTTAAATCAGATGAAGAGATGTTTTACTTATTAGAAAACGGCTTTGCATTGATAATTTATAAAAATGAAAAGTATGCAATAGAAGTCAAAGCCGAGTTAGACCGTGGCATTACCATGAGTCAAACTGAGCCTAATATGTACGGTCCTAAAGATGCCTTTTGTGAAAACTATCAAAAAAATATCGGTATTATTAAAAGACGTATCAAAAATAAAAATTTGCGAATCGAAGCTGTCGATAGAGGGATATATACTAAAACTAAAGTAGGCGTACTCTATTTAGACGATAAAGTCGATAAATCTGCTTTAAACAAAGTAAAAGTTCTTCTAGATAAATATAAGGATGCCGAGGTAATAGATTCTTATGATATTATGAAAGAAATAAAATCTGGAATTCTTTTTCCGACGATTTTTAAAACTGAAAAACCGGCTATTGTTGCAAGATTTTTATTGAAAGGTTATATAGTCATATCGATAGATAATACGCCTTTTGCTTTAGTCCTAAATGCTAGATTTGCCGATTTTGTAAACCCTTTTACGACGGATAAATTCGTTTTATTGTTGAGATATTTTTGTTTATTTTTAACGGTATTGACTCCTGCTATATATATCGCTTTAATTAACTTCGACCAAGAAGCAATACCGACGTCGCTTCTCATAAATTTTAGCGAGCAACGAAGTGGCGTACCATTTCCTGCTATAGTTGAAGCTGTAATTATGCTCGTTATATGTGAGGTTTTAAGAGAAACGGACATTCGATTTCCAAGCAACTATGGAAGTAGTGCTTCAATTTTAGGAGCTCTTATATTAGGAGAAGCAGCAGTTAGTGCAGGTTTTGTTAGCCCTATCATGATTATTGTAGTTGCTATTTCATTTATTACGAGTCTCATATTTACAGAGGTAAAATTGGTAAATGCTTTAAGAGTTGCAAGATTTTCGTTTTTGTTAATAGCCAGTTTTTTAGGTCTATATGGGCTATCGATGGGCGTTATAGCCTGTATGATTTTTATGTCGAATGTCGAGTTAGATGAGGGGAACTACATATGAGAAAAATATTATTATTGATTGCATGTATTTTAATGCTAGGTGGTTGCTATGATTATCATGAATTAAACGATTTAGAAATCGTATCTAGTATGATAATCGATTATAAGGATGATAAATATGTAGTCAATGTCGAGTTTTTGGATACGAGTAAAGATGCAAAAAGAGGTTCACATTTTTTGAGTGGCGAAGGAAAAAATTTGAAAGCCGCTATAAATAATGTATTTTTTGACTCAACTCTGTTGCCCTTTTATAGCCATATGAAGACACTAATTATAAGTGAGAATATAGCTAGAGCAGGAATAGATGAATTTTTTGATTTTCTATTGAGGGATACACAGTTTAGAAAAGACTTTTTTGTATTTGTAGCAAGCGACATCGACGAGTTTTTAGACTTCGAAACTGAGAAAAACGAATCGATTGGGGAAATGGCTAAGATGAGTGCAAAAAGAAATCAAGAAAAAAATGGCCACTATAAGACATCAACTTTTAGGGAATTAATATACCACTATTTAAGAGATAACAACTACGTTTTGGGTTCAATTTCGATAGAAGATGACGTCATTACTTTGGACGATTCGTATCTATTTGTCGATAATAAAATGAATATCAAATTGGAAAAAGGTGCAGTGTTATTAGAAAATTTGATTTATGAAGGGAACCAATCTTTTCAAATCTATGGAGAAAACAATTTTGAAATTCACGGATATTCTCTTGATAGAAAAATCAAAAAAGATAAAATCGTTCTCACTTTAAAGGGGCATGCCAGATTGCTCGATAGTCAAGGAAAAAGTTCTTTAGATGAAAAAGAATTAGTTGAAATAGAAAAAGAGTTAAACGATAAACTCGAAAAATTTTTTGAGGATGTCGTTTCCTATTCAAAAAAACAAGATGTCGATATTTTTAATTTTAATTATTTTTATTATTTGTTTTATCCAAAGTTGGTAAAACCGGAAACTTGGAAAGATTTAGAGTACGAGTTTAAATCCGATTTGAATTTGAGTGAGAAGGGACTTTTATTAAATTCTTTAGGAGGAATTAGAAATGGGAAATAAGGAAGCATTTTTTTATAGCAGAGTCCTTTTTTGGGGCTTTGGCATTTCACTGATTTTGAATTTAACAGGCACTTCTTTTTGGATATCTGAAATATTAGGAACACTACTCGGTTTTATCGTATTATTGTTGGTAAAAAATGTGAATTCTTCTAAGATTTTAAAGAAAATATCCGGAATTGTCTTTGCCTTTTTTCCAGCAATCATATTAGTAAATATGGGCGGAACTATGTATTTAAGACATACGCCTAATTTCTTACTAGCGATTTTTCCTATTTTAGTAGGATTTATGCTCTCTAGACTAAATAAAAATGGCTTCAAAAGTTCGATTTTCTATATGTTCGTTTTTTCAATTATTCTTTTTTTGTTCGCAGGAGCAATGTTAATTCCGAGTGCCAAGCCTTTGCACGTTTTACCATTTTCATTTGATTTACCAAAAATATTGCAAGGTGCGGGAATATTTGCTTTAACGAGTGTAACACCCATTTTGTGTTTAAACGACATGAAGGATAAAAAGTCGATTTTGTTGAATTATGGTACGAGTATGATAACAGTCATAGGTATCTCTTTATTAATAGTCATGGTTATGGGAAGTGAAGAAGCAATCCTTTATAGATATCCCGAGTTTGTCTTATTAAAAAGGATTAAGGTTTACGAATTTTTTTCTAACGTAGAAAATTTATTCGTAATAATGATTGTCACGGATTTTGTTACAACTATAGGATTAGGATTTAAGAACATGAATTTAAAAGGAAAGCTTATACCATTTCTCGTTATCTTAGCTTTGCTTTTTGTCGTCGATTTTGCTACTTCATCGAGCAATATTATGACGTGGTTTTATTTCTATTATCCGTTTATATTATTACCTTTACTAATTGCGACATTATTTCCTAAAAAGTAACTGTATAAAAAGGTGTCGTTTTAACTATTATATAAGTGGGTGAATAATATGACTTTAATTCCAACTGTTATAGAGCGAACCTCGAACGGCGAGCGAGCATATGATTTATTTTCAAGACTTTTAAATGATAGAATAATTTTCCTCAGTGGAGAGATAAACGATGAAGTAGCAAGTTTAGTCATTTCTCAGCTGTTGTATTTAGATTCGTTAAGCCATGAGGACATTTCTTTATATATAAATAGTCCTGGCGGTTCTGTAATTTCTGGACTTGCAATATACGATACTATGAATTTTATTAAAAGCAATGTTTCAACTATTGTCGTTGGTATGGCAGCATCTATGGGTTCTTTTCTTTTAGCAGCTGGTACAAAAGGAAAACGGTATGCACTTCCTAATTCAGAAGTTATGATTCACGAAGTTTTAGGAGGAACTGAAGGACAGGCAACCGTGATAAAAATACAGGCAGAAAGAATTCTAAAACTACGGGATAAGATGAATTCTTTGCTAGCTAAGTTAACCAATAAAACCATAAATAAGATTAACAAAGATACGGAAAGAGACCATTTTATGAGTGCAGAAGAAGCTTTAGAATATGGTCTTGTCGATAAGGTATTGTATTAAAATCATATATAGTATTCGTTAATATCATGGAATTTGATTAAAATAATTTAATTTTAAAAGCGATACTTTTTAATTTTTAGTATCGCTTTTATGATGATTTTTATCCTTTAAAAGAGGCATCCAGATAGTATATCGGTCTACCTTCTTCGTAATATTTTTTTTCAAAGTCGGTCATGACATTTTTAATCGGGATTTCGTTATGATGTAGGTCTAAGCTTATTCTATCGAATGTATACCAATATTGTGAGAGGGTTTCAAGAGAATATGCGAATAGTCCTTTATTATCTGTTTTCATAATGATGTGTTTATTTTTTTTAAATATTTTATCGTATAGTTTTAAATATGAAAAGTGCGTGAATCTCTTTTTCTCGTCAATTTTTTTGGGCCACGGTTCAGAGAATGTAAGATATATCGTGTCTATTTCTTTTCCAAAGAATTCATCGATACGCCTTGCATCATCGTTGATGAGTTTTAAATTTGGCAACTTTTTATTGTGGAGTTTGTTTACGGCATTTACTAATTGCGAGTCTACAATTTCTAAACCGATGAAGTTTATATCGGGATTTGCTTCTGCCATTTTGATGATGAACTCCCCTCTTCCGGTTCCTAGTTCTAAGTGAATAGGATTTTTATTGCCAAAAAAGTCATGCCATTTATTTTTGTAATTTGTAGGCGTATTTACCATATATGGACTTTTGTTTATTATTTTATCTGCATCTTTAATTTTATTATATTCCATGTCTTCTCCTTTAAATTTCTGTAATTGATTATATCATAGTTTTTTTTTCTAATACAAGAAAAAGTGTGGATAAGTTTATTCTTTTCCACCGCTATTTTTTTCATCTATACTTTCGATATCTCTAATTCTAAAATATTGTATTATTTCTTTATTCTTCATAGTATAAGTAAACTCAATCCATTCTTCATCGTAGTCTGTTATGGTTCCTTGTATGCTACCCATAACGGAGAATTCATAGGAATTGTTTATTTCATCGTTAGAGATAATCAGATAGACTTTTTTACCAACATAATCTTTTAGAGGAAATTTAAGACGATTTTTATTCTTTATTGCTTTCGTAACGCTATCGGTCAAACCTTTTTCTTTAAAATCGTCTAACTTGCTATTGATGCTTAAGAGCATCATCAAAATTACTAAGAGAAATATCCATTCCATTATGATACCTCTTTTGTAGTTTTTATAGATTCTATTAGTTTCATATCCAACATCTTGATGATGAATTCTTTTTTATATTTAAATTCTATTTTTATAAAGTCGGAATCTATATCTAATATTTTACAAGGGGTATCGAAGTTTAGTCTATAGTCATCTGTATCAGCATCAATGGTGCAAGTCTTTCCAATCAGTTTGTTTAAACAAGAGCCTTTTTTACATTCGATATCTATTTTATGATCGACTAAATTATCCAAGCTGGTGTCGAATATTTTTGCTAATTTTGATGCTTCTCTTAAATTGGGAGATGTGATATCGCTTTCCCAATTTGCTAAAGTTTGCCTCGAAATTCCTATCTTTTCCGATAAGGCTTCTTGAGTCAAATTATTCTTTTTACGAAGTTCTATTATTTTTTTTCCAAGCGTCACTTGTCTTCACCTCTTCAGTCAAAATGATAATACTTTTTTATTTATTTTTACATAAAATATACTTAACATTTTGTAAAAGTGTATTAACATATGCAATTAAGGTAAAAAGAACAATAGGTCTATCGAAGCTAATGTCGTCCTTTTAAACATCGGATTTAAGTTGCACAGTTTAATAGCACTTCCTATTATGGTATAAATACTCATGAGCGATATGATTAAGCTCCAAACACCTTTATTTCCAAGTAATAAGATTTCTCTTCCAAATACTACGATACTTAATGCTAGGATAACTCTATAAAGCAATATTTTGTTTTTCGTTTTCATTTTACTTTCCTTTCTTTTGGTTTAATATTATAGCACCAATATTATATTATGCGAAGAAAAATTTATTAAATGTGATTTTAAACTGTTTTTGATAAAGAAATTTATAAAAGTATTGTAACGATTTGGACTGATTTTAAAAAACTTTTGCTATCATAATATAAGTTGTAAGGAGTAATTGGTGTTTTAAGGGGTAACGATTAAAACCTTATCAAAGTCTTCCATATCGAAAACTTCCATTTTATGTACTTATTATTAATAACGAGTAAATTCAATCTAATCTTATAACGTTTTATATTTTATTACTTTTTAATTTCTTTATAGAAGTATAGTATCTCAATCTTTGTTACTTATTTTATAGAGCTTTTATTAACTTAAATTCAAATAAAAAAATCTTCCATTTTTATAACAATAGAAAGATTAGATAGAAAGTTTTTTTAAAATCACTTGGTCTAATTATAAATCTTTTTTCTAATATACTATTTAATTTATCTATACACGGTTTTTCTCTAAAAACTTTTGTATCATAAGATTGCCAATCAACAATTCCATGATACAAGTAATCATTAATGTTTAATTTTTCCAAAGTTAACCCCCAAAATTGATTATTATTATACTATTTTAAAAATATATAATAAATATAAAAAGTTTCGATTAATTCTAAACTTTCATTTAAAGATTATCCCCACCTCAAGTATTACTCAAGCGAAGAAAACTTAAAACGAACCACAAGTGTTCGGATAAAAACTTCATGGTGCCTCTAGTGGTTAGATACCGAACCCCTAAAAATCAACTCACTCCACCTCAAGTACAACTAGATTATACTGCATTATTATAAGCATTAAAACATATTTATAACAAAAATATAACTTTTATTTAACATTTTTTTACATCTACTTTTTAGCACCAATGCTAGGCTCTAATACCATATCATCTATATAATTTTCAACCTTTTCAATTTCTTCTTTAATTACAGTTATTTGTTCATTTTGTCTTAATTTTCTTTTGATTTTAAATAATTTCATAAATATAAACTGTAAAAAATCTTGAAATCTTTCTTTATCAAATTGATTTACGAAGGCTTGGAAATCTCCACTAATATAAAGTTCCTTTAAACTATCTTTAAATCTATTGTAAAATGGCATTATTAAAGGAAATGCATTATCTTGCCAAGAAGGCGTATAAACAACATTTATTCCTAATCTTTTCAATTCATTAATAATATCAAATGTCATTAATTGGTTAATAACTTCATTCATTGAGTCATTTTCTAAAATAACTTCATCGCCTCTTTCCATACTAAATGAGATTCCATTTATGACCGCATAAGGGGATAATGAAATAACATGGGAAGCAATCATATGATTTATTTCATGTATTATATGACTAATATTATAATCTTGTGGCAAAACCAATAAATTAAACTCATCTATATATGAACTTTGTAAAAATGCTTCACTTTTCCTTTTTGATAGAAAATATTCTAATCTGTCTTTTGACATATCTGTTATTATATGTGAAAATATATCGCTATTATCTTCTATACTTTTTGAATCATGCCAAATAGTATTAGCATTTTTTATTCTGTCTATTATATATTCAGAATTCTTTTCACCATAAAAATTAATAAAAGCTGATATAAATATATTTTTATCATTATCAAATTTATCAAATATTTCCATCTTTTTCACTACCATACTTTTAAAATTTATCTTAATCTAAAAGTCTCGATTATTTCGAGACTTAATGAGATTTTAGCCCCACCTCAAGTATTACTCAAGTGAAGAAAACTTAAAACGAACCACAAGGGTTCGGATAAAAACTTCATGGTGCGCCCAAAGGGAGTCGAACCCCTAACCTTTAGATCCGTAGTCTAACGCTCTATCCAATTGAGCTATGAGCGCAAAAAATAATATCGGTCTTAAAAACCAATATTATTATAGCACATATCTTTTATATTTCAAGAATTTTATTTTTTTGAATTAAGCATTATTGAGTGGGATTATTGTTATAACGCTTATTATCTTTACTATTACTTTTTATTACAGTTCTAGCATTTTCTAGTGATACTTCTAATGTTTCTAAGTCTTGGGCTAAACTTTCTGCCCGTGAGCATCTAACTATTTTTTTATCTATATCTATTTCTAAAGCTACCAATCTTTTTAAGTATTCACCTTCTGTTGTATATAGCCTTAGTTCACTTTTTTGCTCTTTCTGGTCTTTAACATATTCGGCGGCTATTTTGTAAAGTTCAGTTAAACTGGCCTCACATCCTTCATACGGATATGAAATAATTTTTTGAATTATCTTTTTAGTCAATGATAAATAATCGTCTTTGAAGTCGTTATCATCGGCAATTCCTATAAATTTTAAACGCTCTTTTATCATCTCTTCTCTTATTAAGGTTTTATCCGACCTTTTTAGACCAAATTTTTTGTTTTTTGAAAAAAGCTTTAATTCAAAATCTGTTAATTCACTTGAAAATTCTTCTATATCTAAGGAAGATTGTCCTCGTAGTTCATCTCTTTTACTTTCTATATATCTTTTAACTAATTTTTCTAAGTAGTTCAATTCACTTACGTAACTAGCTTGCCCCATATTTTTAATATAGTCTATATCTGATAAAACAAATCTAATAAAAGGGTCTTGTTTATTTTCCAGTAATACTGGATTTGATTCCTTATTTTCTAAGAAAAAATCGTGCTTTTGATTGTAACTATTGATAAAGCTTTCCCAAACGTATGTATTCCATTCAAAGTTAATACTCGCTTTATATTTTTTTTGGCGTTCTCTGTATGGGCAAAAGCTCGTTCTTCGAAATAGATTATAAACTGTCATTATTCTCAATTTTATTCTTGTTTTTAATGGAAGAGGTAGTTTTAAATCTTTTAAAATATCATATCTTTCACTCATCATAAATGAAAACAATTTTGCTGTTTCTAGCCCAGTATTATCATCTATTATAAAACCTGCTAAAAGATAATTTTTTAAAACTTTTTGGCAAGCCTCAATTTTAGTGCGTTTGTCTTCGCTTTCTGACAAGATAGCCTCGATTTTTTCTCTAGATTCTGACTTTGTATTTTGATACATTCTCTCTAAATTTTTAAGTCTTAAAAAGAACGAGCTATTTAAAGGTATGTCTTCCCCGAAATAAAATGTGGCAGATTTTAAAGTATAATTTTTGTCATAACCTGAAACATAATCGATTCTTAAAACTCTTTCTCCTAAAAACTCCATTTTAAAAATTCTATTTTTTGAGCTTATAACGTCTCCTAAACAAAGTAAGAAGTAGTCATATTCATAAAAGTCTGTGTTCCCTTTTTCTTTTATCGAATAAAAATGTATTTTTTCTCCGTTAGAAGATATTCTAGTTACAAAGTATTTCATCGTTATCCCTCATCAATTGAAATTTATTATACTTATTTAGTTTTGATTGTCAAGTTTTATTCTTAACTATTTTAATGTTGAACGAAAGAACATTGAGAAATTTTTGAAACAAAAATGATATCGTTTTCAATACCATTTTTAATCCATATTTTCTAATTCGCCCATTATATAAGGAACCATCTGTTTTTTACGACTTATGACGTCTTGTAAATAATATCCTTCGCACATGTCGCTTTTTTCATATGCTAGCGATATAATTTTTTCGGCATTGCTAGAGTATAAAACGTATGAACCGTTTTTTACAATATCGGTTACGAATAAAGCAATTAAGGCAAAGCCTTTTAGTTTACACGTTTTATTTAAGAAATCGACATATTCTTCTTTTTTATTTAAAATTTCTTCATAGTCAAGAGTAATTATTTGACCTATTCCAAAGCCCATTTCATTAGTTTCGAATTCTTTATAATCATAAAATACTACTTCATCGATTGAAAGTCCTTCCAAGCTAGAACCGGCTTTTAACATTTGCATACCGTATTCTTCATAGTTTACACCAGCAATTTTTTCTAGTTCTTTGACGATTTCTCTATCTTGGTCTGTCGTCGTAGGACTCTTTAAAATCAACGTATCGGATAGAATTCCAGATAACATGGTGCCTGCTATTTCTTTAGGTATATCGACTCCTGCTTCTTTATAAAGCGTATATATAATCGAGTTAGAACTTCCTAAAATCATATTTCTAAATGAAATGGGTGCGTTTGTCGTCAAGTTTCCAAGTGCGTGGTGGTCTACTATTTCGAGCAACGTCGCTTCGTTTAATCCATCCACACTCTGTTTAACATCATTGTGGTCTACTAAGATTACTTTTTTTCTATCGTATGAGTTGACATCGATTAACCTTAACAAGCCATTACAAATTCCGTTTTTATCTACAATTGGATAATTGGTATGTTTTAGTTTGTTACTGACTTCAAAAAAATCTGTTAAATAATCGTTTAAGTCGAATGTAATAGGTTTTTCATTTCTAACAATACCTTTAATATAGTTAGATAAACCAACTAATTTAGCTACTTCAAAACTTCCTTTAGGAGTTAAAATGATGTTAACTTTGTTTTTCTTGGCTTCGGCAAGTTCTTCATCTGTAACAGTTTGGTTTCCTACTAAAATAATTAGTCTAACTTTTTTATTGATACAATAATCTATTACAGATTTTCTACTTCCTACTATGACCGTCGTATCACGTGTTAAATCGATATCTGAAATAAAAGTTTCTTTATTGAATGTAGCAGCGATTATTTGTCCTTTGATATCTTTGTCGAATTTTAAAATTTCAGTCCCCTCTAAAACTTTTACTATATTCTCGTATGAAGCATCCATGAAATCGAAATCGCCCCTTATAAAATCTGTAGCGATTTCTTTTAGGGAGACATAGCCAAAGAATTTGTTTTTTTCTTTTACGACAGGAAGTCCTGTTATATTATTATCGACCATGTAAGTGTAGGCTTCATATATTGAAGCTTCTTCACTCATCATTATATCTCTTCTAAAAGGGACATTTTTGATTTGGACTTTTACGTCGTTTAAAAATTTTGGTGCTTTTATTTTGAAGTAATCTAAAACAAATTTTGATTCTTTATTTATTTCTCCAAGTACACGTGGCTCTGTATCCATTCCCAATTTGTTTTTTAGATAAGACAGCGTAATTGCGGCTGTTACACTATCGGTATCCGGATTTTTATGTCCTATTACGTAAGTTTTCATAATATTTCGCTTCCTTCTTTAGGTGATTTAAATTATACCAAATTTATTTTATAATTAAAACTATTTTATTGAGATTTTCTTTTTTGAATATTATAGGTTATTTTTAGAAGTAACTTTGTCGGGACAAATCGATACAAGAATATTGCCAATTTCATCTTAACAGTTGGTATTATTATGAGTTTTTCTTTAAACATTTTGTCGATTGCATATTTGGCAACGTAGTCTTTATTTACACCTTTTATTTCAAAAAAGCCTTTTGCCGTTTTGTTAAAATTGGTATTTACTGGTCCAGGACATAAGGCACTTATCTTTACATTGCTCTTGGCTCTTCGAAGTTCTTCATATATACCTAAAGTAAGTTTTAGAGAATAATTTTTCGTTGCATAATAGGTATCTAGGTGAGGCCCAGCCATAAATCCTGCACTGGAAGCGACATTTAAAATATAACCGTAATTTTTTTTCATGAAATCTTTTAGAAACAATTTTGTGAGAATGTGAAGAGCTTTTATATTGACATCTATCATCTCGAGCTCTCTTTCCAAATCCGTTTCGCTGAAGTTGCCAAAAAGACCGAATCCGGCATTGTTAATAAGGACGTCTATATTCTCATTTTTAACTTTTTCATAAAGTTCAAAAACTTCTCTTTCGTTTCTCAAATCGACAACTATCATTTGAGCATTTTTGTTTATTTCATCTCTTGCTTCTTTAAGTTTTTTCTTATCGGATGATACTAGTATCAATTCAAAATTTAAAGTATTTAAATATGACGCAATAGACTTGCCTATTCCACTACTAGCTCCTGTAATTAGTGCTTTCATCATTTTCCCTCGCTTTTTAATTCAAATAAAATATCTCTTAATTCAACTGCCCTTTCAAAATCTAGTTGTTTTGCTGCTTCTTTCATTTCGTTTTCAAGTCTAATTAAGAGGTCTCGTTTTTCTTCTTTGCTCATTTTAGGTTTTGCATCGTCATTTATAGAATTGCTTACTACATCTCTTATTTCTTTTATGATAGTTTTTGGGGTTATGTTGTTATCTATATTGTATTGTGTTTGAATTTTTCTGCGTCTTTCAGTTTCTTTTATGGCATTGTCCATCGCTTCACTTATCGAATCGGCGTACATTATGACATGTCCATTTGAATTCCTAGCTGCCCTTCCAATCGTCTGTACTAAACTTCTTGTACTTCTTAAGAAACCTTGTTTATTAGCATCCATGATACATATCAAACTGACTTCTGGGATATCTATTCCTTCTCTTAAAAGATTTATTCCTACTACGACGTCGTATTTTCCTTCTCTTAAATCGTGAATGATTTTTAATCTTTCAAGTGTTTTAACTTCTGTATGAAGATATGCTACTTTTATACCAACTCCCATTAGATAATTAGTTAACTCTTCAGCCATTCTAATAGTCAAAGTCGTGATTAATACTCTTTCATTTTTCTCTTTTCTAGAGTTAATTTGTTCTATTAAATCGTCGATTTGCCCAGCTGTTTTTTTAACTTCAATGGTAGGGTCCAATAGGCCAGTTGGTCTAATTATTTGTTCTGTGAATTTGTTATTAGTAAGTTCTAATTCATAATCTCCAGGAGTAGCTGATACGTATATTACGTCGTTTATTTTACTGTCGAATTCTTCAAAGCGAAGGGGCCTATTATCTAGGGCACTAGGCAATCTAAAACCGTATTGGACTAATGTCGTTTTACGCATTCTATCTCCATTGTACATTCCTCTTACTTGAGGGACAGTTACGTGTGACTCATCAATCATCAATAAAAAATCTTTTGGAAAATAATCGATTAGAGTCGTCGGAGTTTCTCCTTCATCTTTTAGAGCGAGGTGTCTAGAATAGTTTTCTATGCCATGACAAAAACCAGTCTCTTTTAGCATTTCGATGTCGTACTCTGTTCTTTCACGCAGTCTTTGTTCTTCTAAATATTTTCCATTTTCTTTAAAGTATTTTAGTTGTTCTTTTAGCTCTTCTTCTATTCTCTTAATCGTTTCGCCTAATTTGGCTGGGTTTGTGACATAGTGGCTTGCTGGAAATATAGTAATCGTTTTTTTGTTTTCGATGATTACACCATTTAGTGGATCAAAGGTTCTTATTTTTTCTATTTCATCGTCGAATAGTTCGATTCTTATACCATGGGCTCTTTCATTAGCCGGTATAATTTCTATTACGTCTCCTTTGGCTCTAAAGGTGCCACGATGAAAGTCTATTTCATTTCTTTCGTAGGTCATATCGATTAATTTAGAGAGAAGTGTGTCTCTTTCGATAGTATCTCCTACAGTCAAAATCAACATATGATTTCGGTAGTCTTCCACTTCTCCTATTCCATAAATACAAGATACGCTTGCTACTACAATTACATCGTCGTAATTGAGTAGTGAACTTGTTGCTCCATGGCGGAGTTCATCGATTTCATCGTTTATACTCGAATCTTTTTCTATGTAGGTGTCGGAAGAAGGCACATATGCTTCTGGTTGGTAATAGTCATAATAACTTACAAAGTACTCGACATGGTTTTCTGGGAACAATTCTTTAAACTCACTATATAACTGCCCAGCTAGGGTTTTGTTGTGAGCTAAAATCAAAGTTGGCTTGTTAACTTCTTGAATTACATTTGCCATTGTAAAAGTTTTACCCGTACCGGTTGCGCCGAGCAAGACTTGTCTCTTTTTCCCCGATTTTATGCCACTTACAAGTTCTTTTATCGCTTCTGGTTGGTCACCTGAAGGTTTATATTTCGATGTAAGTTTGAACATATTTTTCACTCCTCTTTTATTACTATTTTGTGACTTTTTTCATTTTTTAAAATGATTACTATTATCCCATAATTCGTGCACATTATGTCTAAAATTCGTTGCATACAGTTAGGCTAATAGTATGCTTTTTGCCAATGCACGAATGGAAGTCACAAATTTGTTTTTAAAAACTAAATAATCCTCTATAACATTAGATAGACTAAATAACATTAAAGTCTCTCTTATTCTACCATTTTTAGGGATTTTATACAACATTTGCTTTCTGTCGAAGATGGTAAAATTGAGTCGGTTTTGTGTACGAATGAAAGTCACAAATTTATTTTTTTATGATGTCAATTCGTCAATAAATTCATTTATTGCCCTAATCGATTTTTGATTACTTTCTATGAATCAGTTGTTTTTAAGTTATCAATTTTTTCAGGTAGATGTCGTTGAAAGATTCTTACAGTTCCCTTCGAACCGAGAATAAGACGATTCTTTCAGCTGCTAAACTGGTAATTCTTCTATTTGCCATTTTTAATCTTTATAAATTTCTCCTCGAATAACTCGAATAACAATAATATTATATATATCAAATAAGCAAAATTTCAAGTGATGACGATTTCACATTGGTGTTGTTGCATTATTTTGTGGTAAGTGTTATTATTAGAACATAAAAGAGGATTTGCGTATGAATGACGATCTATTAAAATTTGCAGAAAAAAAGATCGGAAGAGCACACGTCTGAACTCCAGTCACAATCCGGAATCTC
>CANDHX010000003.1 GCA_947384645.1 uncultured Mycoplasmatota bacterium
GAGACTAGATATACGAAATTCGACCATCCTTTATTGATAGGAAATTACTTAAAGGATTGCAAAGACAAGTTGTCTTTAACCGATGAAGAAATCGATAGAATTGTAAAAATGGATGCTAGTCATATGGGCAAGTGGAATACTAGTCCATACGATGCTGGTATCGTTTTGCCACTTCCTAGGACAGTAGAAGAAAAATTCGTCCACATGTGCGATTTTTTGTCTAGCAGGAAGTTTATGAAAGTCGAATTTGATGAACTACAGTCCATTATTGAATGACCAATTAAGGCTATATAAGCCTTTATTTTAGGTACTTGAATAAAAAAGACAAAAATGGTATAATTACAAGTATTCAGGGTAGGAGTGAAGTATATGGCTAGTATTTATATACATATACCCTTTTGTAAAACGATTTGTTCGTATTGCGATTTTACAAAAGTACTTTACAATCGGGAATTAGTAATCCCTTATTTAGACGAACTGCAAAATGAAATCGACGATTTATATGAGAAAGAGGAAGTAGAAACTATTTATGTAGGAGGTGGAACACCTTCTTGTCTTTCTAGAGATGAACTAGAAAGATTAGCTGATATCATTAAAAGTTTTACATTAAAAAGTGGGTGTGAGTTTACTTTTGAGTGCAATATAGACGATATCAGTGAAGAACTGCTCAAAGATTTAAAAGATATGGGAGTCAACAGATTGTCTATCGGAATCGAATCGTTCGACGAAGATAAACTCGCATTCATGAATAGAAGTATCACTTTTGACGAAGCGAAGAGAAAAATCGACCTCGCTAAATCACTAGAATTCGATAACATAAATGTCGATTTAATGTATGGAATACCTTATGAGAGAGCGAAAGATTTAAGAAAAGATTTAGGACTTTTCTTGAAATTGGAACCGACCCATATAAGCACGTATTCATTAATAATCGAAGAACATACCATGTGCAAGGTAAGAGAAGACGAGAACATCAAAGAAGAAGAAGAGCAAAAAATGTATTGCTACATAAAAGACAAGCTCGAAAAAACAGGTTTTAATCATTATGAAGTATCGAATTTTGCACTTCCTGGGTATGAGTCTAAACACAACTTATGTTATTGGAACAATCAGGAATATTACGGTTTTGGTTTAGGAGCTTCTGGATATATAAAAGGTTTTAGATATGAAAATACTAAGAGTTTTTCAAAATATTTGGAAGGAAATTATAAAGAAAACGAACATTTGGTTAGCAAAGTAGAGATGATGGAAAACGAACTCATGCTCGCCCTTAGAAAAATGAAAGGGATAAATTTACAAGAATTTTTCGACAAATACGAAGTAAATTTACAGGACGTCTTTCCAGTAAAACCTCTAATTAAAAATAAAGAACTCATCTATAAAGACGGTTATATTTTTATAAATCCGAAATATATTTATGTGATGAACGAAATTTTGCTAAAATTGATTTAAAAAGGAGAATTATCTAATGAAAAAAATTTTAAAGGGTTCTATATTTTCTTTCGTTGCAGCGTTTGGTCTTATCAATAGCGTTAGTGCAGCATCTTTGGTAATTGGAAATGATACGACTACTGCAGGAGCGACGAATAAAAGTGTTACAGTAGAACTAAAAGATTCAGACTTAGGAGAGTATTCAAAAGTTGAATTCCAATTGAGCGTAACGGGAACGACTTATGCTGAAGTCGATTTCTCTTTTAAAGGTAGTGGGCTCAGTTTTAAAAAAGATACAACTCTTGGAACGTACATAATAGGAAATGACGGGGAAAAACTATATGAATCTATGATAGGTTCTGTTTCTTATAGGACGACTGAGAATTTAAATTCGGACTTCAAAATAGTTCCTACCCAGGTTAAATTTTATAAGGCCGATGGAACAGTAGTGGAAGCTGGAAGTGCAGGAGTAAAAGTACAAGAAGGAAATATAAAGTTCGAGAAACCGAAGTCAAACGAAGCTTTGCTCACAAGCTTGACTACTAGTCAAGGAGAATTAACGCCAGAGTTTTCTAGCTCGGTAAACGAATATACAATCGTTGTAAAAGATACGATTCCCCAAATTAGATTAAGCGGCAACTCTAGTGTTGGTTCTACTAAGACGGGACTAGGATTAATCAAATTAGAAATGGGAGAAAATAACGTCGAGATAGTCGTGACGGCAGAAGACGGAACGACCAAGAATACATATAATGTCAAGATAATTAGAGGCGAAGTTTCCGAACCAAGTGCATATTTGAAAAAGCTCGAAGTAAACAATATAGGTGTGGAGTTAAGTCCAGAGTTCGACTCCAAAAATAATAAATATACAATTACTATAGGCGAAGATATAGATGAATTAAATTTCAAATATGAAACAGAAGACCCGCTAGCCGAAGTGACGATAGAAGGTAACGAAAAATTCGAAGTCGGAGAAAATCTAGTTAAGATAAATGTCAAAAGCTCCAATGGCGAAGATGAGCAAACATATGAAATTACGGTCATCAAAGAAGAAAAAGAAGAAGATAAGCCAATTGAAGATGATGACAAAGACGACGATAAAAAGGAAGAACCTAAAAAGAAGACTTGGTTAATAATATTGATTGCGGCAGTAATCATTTTAATAGTAGGTACAGTAACTTTCTTATTATTTAGAAAAAAGAAAAAAGGACCTAAAGACAAAGGAACGAAGAATACTATATTAGATGAAAAAGATTCAAGCGAAGCAGTAATCACCGAAAGAACAGTTGATGAAGATGAAGATTTGACTGGACGAGTAAATCTCATGCAAGATGACAATAGCATTACTGACGTCTTGAAGACCGAATTATACGACGACGATAGGACTCAGAAGTTCGACGACGATGCACTTTTAGAATTAAAAAGAAGATACAGTCAAAACGAAGATGAGTTAGATAAAACAAAAGAATTCAATTTTAAAGATTTCGAATAAGTCAACCTTTTTTGGTTGACTTTGTTTTTTTACTGTGATAATATCGAATTACGAGAAGGAGGGATACCAAATGGCAGTTAAATTGAGACTAAAGAGAATGGGTGCAAAGGCAAGACCTTTTTATAGAATAGTTGCAGCAGATTCTAGAAGCCCTAGAGACGGTCGTTTTATCGAAATCGTCGGAACTTATAATCCAATCGCTAAAGATAATCAAGTAAATTTAGACGAAGAAAAAGCTATGAAGTGGCTTAACAATGGAGCACAACCAACCGATACAGTAAGAAATATTTTGAGCTCTACTGGTACATGGGCTAAATTCAAATCTAGTAAAAAAGAAGGGAAGTAGTCTATGAATATCGTAAAGAAATTTACAGAAAAATTGATTTTAGGATTGAGTAAAAATCCCGAAATAGTTAAAATTCAAGAATTTGAAGATGAAGACGGGAATCCAATTTTAGAAATCATCGTCCATGGAGACGATATGGGAAACGTCATAGGTAAGTCGGGAAGCACTATTAAGGCTGTTCGTACTCTAGTAAACGCCTGTGCTTATAGACAACAACTTCCTAAAATAAAAGTAAATGTCGATTCTATTTAAACCTCAAAAGAGGTTTTTTAAATATTTTAACCCCTCGAGACAGAAGGGGTTATTTTTATCAAACGATTATATTTCAATAAATTCTTTTAAGTAAAAATAAGGGGAAGTTATTTATAAAGTCAGAAGAGGATTCGATATAATCTTTTGATAATTTTACAGCACGACGATTTATTCGTGCTCGTCAAATATTTAATCATCTAAACACTCATAAGTCAAATTGCAGAAATCTCAGTTTTGAACGGTTTTAAAGACTTTTTTGAAGGAGTTTTTTGATGAAAAAGTGAAATTTGTTAGGTTTTGATAATATTTATATGAAAGATGTACATTTAATTCGATATAAAAGCATATTTTTCATACAAAAAAATTTTAAACTATAGCAAAAAGATAAAAATTGAACCGATTAAGATATAAAACTTCAAATTTGGTAATTTTTTTATATAATCGACTTAAAAACCTTATTAGAAAAAGGAGTGGGTTTGACGTAAAATCGCTTTACTAAAAAAAGTCTTTATTATATAATTATAATGGTGAAGAAGTATGGCAAAAAAGAAAACTAGCAAGTCTAGTTCTAAGAAAAATGATACATATGCAGCTGAACTTTGGGGAGTTTTGCTTATTTTAATTGCAATAATGGGATTTGGGGCCTTTGGGCCTGCCGGTCATATCATAAAGGGATTTTCAATCTTTTTAATGGGTACTTGGTATGTAATAGCTCTCGTCGCTTGTTTACTAACAGGGGCGTATATGCTAATAAAAAGAAAAATTCCCTATTATTTTACTATTAGACTCGTAGGAATATATATGATAGTTTTAGCTTTATTAGTTTATTCTCATCTCGAATATGCACTTTTAGAGCATCTTTCTGGCAAAGAAATACTCGAAGCTACGGTCAACAGTTTTATGGATGCTAGTATAATCGAGTCCACTATGAACGTGGGGGGCGGAATAATAGGAGCAATATTTACAGTAGCATTTACCAAATGTTTTGCTTTCGATGGAACGAGAATAGTCTTAGTGGTCTTGGGAATATTAGGAGTTATACTCTCATTCGATTTGAGCATCAGCGATATAATAGAAAAAATCCAAAGTACATTTGGAAATCTTAGAGGTGGAAGCGAAGATGATGAGGATGAGGACGAAGAAGAAGAAGAAATCAAACCTCAAAAGAAGAAAAAATCTCTATTTAAAGACGGTTCAAAAGAAAAAAGTATCGAGGATACTATATGTACAGAATCCCTAGAAAATGTAAAAGTCTATTCCAATATGGGTGATTTGTTAAACGAGAATAGACACGAAGAACAGATGGCTATGAATATGGCTGCCGGTTTAGAAAGTCGTGATACTCAAAAAGAAGAGGTTCACGAAAATAAAAACTATGTCTTGCCAACTCTAGATATACTCGATAAACCAAAACCGGTAGGCAAAGTGAATTCGACAGAGTTCTTACAGTCGAATAAAGCTTCATTAGAAAGAGTTTTAAACGATTTCCAAATAAGTGGACGAGTCGTCGAAATTCATGAAGGCCCAGCGGTAACTCAATTTGAAGTCGAAGTTAAATCTGGGACGAGGGTCAGTAGAATAACTAGCATTCATAAAGAAATAGCTCTTGCTCTAGCGGCTAAAGATGTAAGAATAGAAGCTCCGATACCTGGTAAAAGCACGGTGGGAGTGGAAATTCCTAACAATAAAGTAATACCTGTTCCTATAAGAGAGGTCTTAAGCCGTCCAACTAAGGATTCTATAAAAGCCAATATTCCTGTCGCTTTGGGAAAAGACTTAATGGGTCAAATAAAGTGGGCAGATATTTCTAAAATGCCACATCTACTGGTTGCCGGTTCAACCGGTTCTGGTAAATCCGTTTGTATAAATTCATTTATCGCAACTATTTTAATGACTAAAAGACCAGATGAAGTTAAGCTAGTAATGGTCGACCCAAAGAAGGTAGAGTTATCGAACTATAACGGCATTCCTCACTTATTGTGGCCAGTAGTTACAGATCCTAGAAAAGCGAGTGCAGCTTTGCAAAAAGTCGTCGTCATGATGGAACAGAGGTACGACGTGTTTGCCGAAAAGAACGTCAAAAATATCGCTGGTTATAACGAATGGGTAGAAGAACAAAACAAGAAAGCCGGTAGTGAAGTCGAAAAGAAAATGTACTATCTAGTCGTCATCATCGATGAGTTAGCCGATTTGATGGTCGTCGCCAGCAAGGAAGTTGAGGATTCGATTATGAGAATCACCCAAATGGCACGTGCTGCGGGAATTCACTTGATAGTCGCTACTCAAAGACCATCGACTGATGTAATAACCGGTGTTGTAAAGGCCAATATTCCGTCTCGTATAGCTTTTGCTGTGGCAAGTGGAGTAGATTCGAGAACGATTTTAGACCAAATAGGAGCCGAAAGATTAGTAGGAAAAGGTGATATGCTATATTATCCGATGGGAGCTTCTGCTACTGAGCGTATACAAGGCAATTTTATATCCGATGACGAAGTTGAAAGACTTATCAAATACGTTTCGAGTCAAGAATTCGTCACGTCATTACCTAGTTATGATGAGGTAAGCGAAACTCACGCTGTCTGTGAAGGGGGAGAAAAAGAAGAGTACGACGACCCTTTATATGACCAAGTAGTCGAATTCGCCGTCCAGACCGGAAAAATAAGCGCTTCTTTATTACAAAGAAGGTTTAAAGTAGGATACAATAGAGCTGCTAGAATAGTAGATTTATTGGAAGAACGAGGCATCGTTGGAGCTCAAAACGGTTCTAAACCAAGGGAAGTATTAGTTAAAATAGAAAACGATCAGTAAACACTTGTACAATAGAGTAAGATTTGTTACAATTAAGATTACAAAGAGGTGAAACCCAAATGTATGAAACTAGGTTATTTAATGTCGAGGAATTAGAGACTACTCTAGTTCAAAAAACGCTCATCGAGATATATGATGCTCTAGAAGAAAGAGGTTATAATCCGATTAATCAACTAGTCGGGTATTTGTTAAGTGGTGACCCAGGTTATATCTCTAGTTATAAAGATTCGAGAAAAAAGATTACCAGTCTAGATAGGGCAAAGATAATCGAAACTTTGCTAAAAAGTTATATTAAATGAGATTATTGGGTTTAGATTTAGGCACGAAGACTTTGGGGATAGCTTTATCCGATACGAGTTTTACGTTAGCAAATCCCTTAAAGACGATCAAGTTTTCTAATTATGATGATTTGTTAGAAGAACTATTTCAAATTATACGGGAATACGAGATTGGAAAAATCGTCTTGGGACTACCTAAAAATATGGATAACTCTCTCGGGTTTGCATCAAAAAGAAGTATCGAATTTAAAGAATTTTTGGAAAAACACATCGATTTGCCAATCATTCTAGTTGACGAGAGATTATCCACTAAAGAGGCAGAGATGTATTTGTTAAACGAAGATATGAGAAGAAAAAAGAGAAAAGAGCATATAGATGCTGTAGCGGCATCGATTATTCTCGACACTTATATAAGAATGAAAGGAAATAAAAACGATGGATGAAAATAAAAATATTTTTACGATGACTAACGAAGCTGGAGAAAATGTGAAATGCGAAGTCCTTATGACAATCGACTCAGAGGAGTTTCATAACAGTTACATAGTCTACACAGACCATTCGATGGATGAAAACGGCAGTCTAAAGACATATGCGAGCATTTATGATCCAACTGGAAATAGTTTAGAATTGAAACCGGTTACCACCGATGAAGAGTGGGATATGATTGAAAGCGTGTTAGCCAGTGCTCAAAAACAAGTTATCAAAGATGAAATAAGAGAAAGTGAAGAGAACTAGTTATGAAGAAAAGCGTTATTCTAATATTTACTATTCTCTTCGCTTTTTTATTGGCTTTAACTGCAACGGGTTTATATATATATACCGATGGGCTTAAGCCAGTGAATAAAGATTCATATGAAAATATCACTTTTACAGTTAATAAAGGCAATACAACGTCGTCGATAATCAAAAATTTAAAAAAGGAAAACCTCATAAAAAACGATTTGGTTCTAAAAATATATGCAAAAATGAACCCTGGAAATTTGCAAGCAGGAAATTATGTATTTTCTAAAGCGATGAGTGCTAAAGAGATATACGAAATATTGACACAAGGAAAGGCTACTTTTGATACAGTCTTCGTAACTTTTGTAGAGGGCAAAAGACTTACCTATATAGCGGATGTCATAAGTAAAAATTTTGAATTTACAAAAGATGAAGTCATGGCTAAATTAGACGATAAAGATTACGTAAAAAAATTGATCGATAAATACGATTTTTTATCAGAAGATATCTTAAAAGAGGGCATTTATCATCCACTAGAAGGGTATCTTTTTCCCGATACTTATGAATTTTTAAAGACTGTTACATTAGAAGAAATTATCGAAAGGATGTTAGATAATACAGGAGTTAAATTATCTAAGTATGCATCTACTATCGAGAATTCTAAATATTCTTTACATGAAATAGTTACCCTTGCTTCAATCGTAGAGTTAGAAGGTGCTAGAAGTAAAGAAAGAAGCGACGTAGCGAGCGTATTTTATAATCGTTTAGATAAAAATGTAAGCTTAGGTAGCGATGTGACGACGTATTATGCCGTCAATAAAGACTTCAGTAAGGATTTAACTTTGAGCGAACTCGCTTCTTGCAACGGTTACAATACGAGAGGAACCTGCGTCAAAGGTTTGCCAATTGGTCCTATTGCGACATTTAGTGCTGTATCGCTTGATGCTGTTATTAATCCAAGTACTACTGATTATATGTTTTTTGTAGCAGATAAAAACTGGAAAACTTATTTCAGCAAGACGAATGCCGAACACGAACAAATCGTCGCTAAATTAAAAAAAGACGGCCTTTGGTTCGTCTATTAAATGACTATTTGACATTATTTCTATATTGGAATACAATAAGTCTTACATAAAAAGGAGACGAATTCCGATGAAAAGTTTATACGATTTTGAATTTTTAGTGAACGAAGTATTTTATAAATGTTGGCACATATTAGACTATATCGAGAAACATCCAGATATGAGTGAACTCGATAGATGTGCTATAAAAGCGACAATTATGGATGCTTTAGTATATAAAAAACTCATAGATCCGAATAGAGAATCACTAGATTTTGATAATCTCTGCATTCGAGATGATTTAAACCACTATACTTATTGCGAACATCCCGATGTCTGTGGAATTCCTATTTGGATGAAAGAAAAGCTTAGAGAAAGAAGCGTAGTGATTTCGGCTGGATTACCAGTAACACTATTTTTAGCTAAACCTGCTGGTTCTGTAAAGTATTGCTTGTATGACCCTAATACGGCTATAAGTACAATTTTCCCCGATGCTGTATTCTATGACGTATTCCATATTTCGCCCAATAGAAATGTGAGAATAGATAATCCTCGCCCTTTTGTCGAAGTTGATATAGGAGGAGAAATGTATCTAGTCGACTCCTTATCTAAAAGAATATATAAGAGCAGTTTTTTTAAAGAGAGGTACGGTTTTGAGATAGTTAGCATGGGAAAGGTAAGCGAATTAGAAGGAGATAACTTGAAGACTTATCAAAAACAAACCAGACCTCAGGACAATTTGGCAACTATGATTCCGTTTTTCGAAATGATACTAAATAATAGTGAACTTATGTCAGAATTGGCAGAAATGAAGTACGAATTTGAAGTTTGTCTTCGAAAAAATCCAGAAGCAGTTATAGAAGCAGATAAATTTAAAAAACAGATAGCTACAGGTTGTATTTGACAAGTAGACATTTATATATTATAATATCCCCCAAATAAAGGGGGATTTTTTGATATGGGTACAGTGATACCGATTAAAAAGTGGAATTTAGATACGAATGAATGGGACAAAGCAATTAGAACAGAGGATAGACTCAATGCTTTTTCGGTGGCTGCTTATGAAGATATAGTTAACACCATGCGCAGCAATAAATTCCATTATATATTGGTTGCATCCGGTTATAGGGTAGGAAATTTAACCAATAATCCTAAAAAAATATCGGATAGAAAAAATAATATGAATAAAGTCATAAATTTCTTTTCATCAAAAAGGGGAAACTATCGAATAGAGCAGATTTTAGTCGATAGGGATGCACCTTTGAGAGAACAAAGCGAAGCAATTGCATTATATATAGATGAACTAGCTCGCCAAAAGCAGGTTTCTTCTATTTCCTTTTTAGGCTTCTCTAAGTGTGGAGCAATAGGTGTAGACATGCTTAAATATTTTATGGATCCGAGAAGTTTTATAAAGACTCATATCTATTCCATATCTACTCCTTATACGGGCTCTTTAATTGCCTCTCCTTTGCTAATCGAAAGAAGAATAAAAGAAATTCTCGAATCTAGATTTGGAAAAAATGAGGCTACTAAAATGCTTCAGAAGAAATTGATGAGAATATATTATGCGAATTTTAGCAATTCTCACATGGATTTGGATATAGCCTTACCTAATGGCGTTAAAAGATGCATGGAAGAAGTATACGATGAAAGTTTTTTAAAAAACCTATTTTCACGAGAAAATATGGAGAAAATTCGCTTAGTAAACAGTTTTTTAAACATTTGTACATGTATAACTAGCGAAGTTAGAACGGGTGCTGTAAAATCGGCCGATTTCACGACCTTGGGATTGTGTCTTTTAGATGAGTACCTACAAAAAGGCGAAAGCGACGGGATTGTTACTTTAAAAAGTCAACAAGAAATAACCTCGCATTCGAAAGTTAGAGAGTTGATAATACCAACTAGTCATAACTCTTTAGGAAACGAATATGGAAGAACGATGATTTTAAAAGAAGTATCTAAAAACATAGATGGAAGAAGATTCTAATGGGCAAAGTTAAAATATATAAAGGTAAAGAAGTATTAAAACTCAGTTTAGCATATAAAATGTTTAAGATTATCAAAAGTAATAGAGATAATGAAGTTTTTAGTGAATGATTTTCGTTTACAATGCCAGATGAAAACGACTATTGTGCAGTAGGTAGTGGTTGGTTTATAGTTTATCGAGTTGACTCATATTGCATTTATATAAGTGTACTAGCAGCAACGGATGACATGAACAAAGGTGTTAGAGCATTAGAAATGTTGAGTTTTTTTAAAGCGATGTTAAATAGATATAGAGGTCGTACATTTCATGCTGCAATGAACAAACAAAGTTTAAAAATTTATAAAAGTTTTTTAAAAAGAGACCTACTTCACGAAATTTATCAAGAAAAAAATGAAGATGAGGAGTTTAAAGATACCTACTTTGTAGCTGACTCCAGTTCTAATATAAAAAAATGACGTATCTAATTGTATTCGATAAGAGACTCTTTAGAATTTGATTTAAATCACTAACTATGCTATAATACTTTTGTTGGTGATTTTTAAATGAAAGAAACTATTTTAGAAATGGAAAAATATGCCAAGGAAAAAAATGTTCCCATTATGGAAAAAGATTCAATTAAATTCATAATGAAATATATCAAATTAAACGACGTTAAAAAAATATTAGAAATTGGAACTGCTATTGGATATAGCGGAATACTCATGGTAAGTGCTGGAGAAAATGTCGAGCTTACTACAATAGAACGTGATGAGAAAAGATATATGGAAGCCCTTAAAAATGTCAAAAAATGCGGTTTAGAAAAACAGATAGAAATAGTCTTTCAAGATGCCCATGAGGTAAATCTAATAGGAAGAAGTTATGACCTCATTTTAATCGATGCTGCTAAAGCTCAAAATATAAAATTCTTTGAAAAGTTTTGCCATTATTTAAATCCAAATGGCGTCATCATCTGCGATAATATCAATTTTCACGGATTAGTTGGACATAGAGACGAATCGATGTCCAAAAATTTGAACAGTTTAGTTGGTAAAATCGAAGACTTTATCGAATTTTTAAAGGCAAATAAGGAATATACGACGAAGTTTTACGATATCGGTGACGGTCTTAGCGTAAGTTATAAAAATAATGATGAAAAAAGATAAAATACTTTTGAATATAAGCAAAATAGAGGATTTATCGTACTATCTAAAGTTAGGGATTTCTAACTTTCTTTTTCCGCTTAAAGGCTATTCTATGGGGTATAGCGAATTCGATTTAGAAGAAATAGCAAATGCTAAAGTGAGATGTTATGTCCTTTTAAATAGACTTTTAAAAAGCGAAGAAATCGATGAGGTAGCAAAATTAGAATTTCCAGAAAACGTCTTGGGATTTATAGTCGAGGATGTCGGTATTTATTATGCTCTAAAGGATAGAAATTATGAAATATTTCTCTATCAAAATCATCTAAATAACAACTTTAGAACTGTCAATTTTTGGTTAAAATATTTCGATAGCGTGGTTCTTTCTAGCGATATAACCAAAGAGGAAGTCGAAAGTATCGTAAGTAAGGCTAGTAAGCCTTTAGTAATGAAGGTTTTAGAGTATCCAATGATTATGTATTCGAGACGAACTTTGGTAAGCAATTACGAGCATCATTACAGCTTACCTAGTAAGAAAGAGTTAAATATCAAAGAAGAAAAAGCCAATATAGATTTTTTCTTGAAGGAAAACGAATATGGAACAGCAGTATTCGACAATCACTTATTAGACTTACGCAATGAGGTGGAAAGTCTTAATAGTGATAATATAAGATTTTACTATATGGATACTCATTTTTTAGATAAAAATATCGTCTTTAGAGCTATCGAAGGAAGAGAGTTGGATAATACGACAACGGGCTTTTTTTCTAAAAAAACGGTCTATAGAATAGGGGATCTGAAATGATAGAATTGCTTAGTCCTGCCGGAGATAAAGAAAGATTAAAATTCGCTTGTCTATACGGAGCTGATGCCATTTATTTAGGGGGCAAAAGTTTTGGGTTGCGAGCTAATGCGACGAATTTTACTAATGAAGAGTTGAAATCTAGCATCGAATATGCCCACAGCATAGGTAAGAAGGTTTATGTAACTGTCAATATCGTCTTTCACGACGAAGATTTAGAAGGTTTAAAGGAGTATTTAGAATTTTTAAGCGAAATAAAAGCAGATGCTATAATTGTATCCGACCCCGTGGTAATAGAAGTTTTAAAAGAAAATTCTATCGATTTAGAAGTACATATCTCTACACAAGCAAGCATACTCAATGAAAAAGCTGCTCTATTTTATAAAGAAATAGGAGCAAAACGCATAGTTTTAGCTAGAGAAGCTGATAGAGAAGAAATCAAAAGAATTAAAGAGTGCACTGATTTGGATTTGGAATGTTTCATTCAAGGGGCCATGTGTACTTCGATGAGTGGAAGATGCGTGCTATCTAATTATGCTACTAATAGGGATGCCAATAGGGGCGGATGTGCTCAAGTTTGTAGGTGGATATTTAAAGACCAGGATGATCACGAATTCGAGATGATGCCCAAAGATTTAAATATGATAGAAAACATAGAAGATATGATAAATATAGGTGTCAATTCTTTTAAAATAGAAGGAAGAATGCGTTCTATATATTATATAGCTACAGTCTTACATACTTATAGAGGAATAATCGATAAGTGTATAAATAAAGAATTAAAAAAAGAATATATCGATTATGGTTTACATATCATAAATAGGGTAGCGAATAGGGAATCTGTGAGCCAGTTTTATAAAGTTCTACCTAAAAGTGAAGAACAGTATTGGAATGGGCGAACAGAAGAATCTAATCAGGACTTTCTAGGCTTGGTATTATCTTCTACCGATAGTGTCGCCAAGATTGAGGTTAGAAACTACTTTAAAGTTGGAGATGTCGTCCAAATATTCGGCCCTTCGATGAAAACTATCGAATTTACAATAGATAAAATAACTTCTTTAGACAAAGAAGAAATATCGGTTTGCAATCACCCAAAAGACATAGTTTTAATACAAGTTCCAAAGAAATGTGAAGAAATGTCTATGATGCGAGTAAAAGTATTTGACATTTGTGACGATTTTTAGTATTATTATGTGGGCTTGAAAACCGAGGTAATTTTAAAAACATATTATAAAGAATGAAAGAGTGAGAATATATAATGTCAAAAAAAGAATGCTTAATGACAGCAGAAGGTTTTTTAAACCTAGAAGAAGAATTAAATGAGTTGAAGACGGTTAAAAGACCTCAAGTTATAGAAGCTATAAAAGATGCTCGAGCACAAGGGGATTTATCTGAGAATGCCGACTATGATGCAGCGAGGAACGACCAAGCTGAACTAGAGGCGAGAATAAAAGAACTAGAATACATGATAGACCATGCGAAAATAATCGAAGCTTCCGAGAAAGGCGTCGTCGGTTTAGGTTCTACGATTACTATAAACTATGTAGATGACGATGAAGAAGAAGAATATAAAATCGTCGGTTCTCTAGAAGCAAATCCTTTTGAAAATAGAATATCGAACGAATCTCCTATCGGAAAAGCAGTTTTGAATAAAAAAGTTGGAGACATTGTAAGCGTCGAGAGTCCTAATGGAAACTATGACGTTAAAATAGTTGCAATAAACTAAAAATAGTAATTAAAAGAATAGACCAATGGGTCTTTTTTTGTTATAATTTTTATAGGTGATTTTTTTATGCAAGCGACCAGAAGTGAATTACGGATAAAAATTATGACTATACTTTATCAAATCGACATTTATAAACAAGGGAATATTTCTTTTGAAATAGATGACGTCATAAAAGAAAATGTCGAGGTCGAAAACGAATTTGTCAAAGAGATAGTATACGGAGTTAATACCTATTATGACGAACTTAACGAGTTAGCTGATAAGTATTTGGACAATTGGAGCATAAAACGGCTAGATAAAACTGGTGCTAGCATTTTGAGAATGGGTCTTTATGAATTGAAATATACCGAAACTCCTCCTATAGTAATAATTAACGAGGCTATCGAGCTTGCTAAAAAGTATTCAGATGATGCTGTTCGAAAGATGATTAATGCAGTTTTAGATAAATACGTCAAGGAAAACGAGTGAAATGGCATCATATATTACAGTTAGTCAATTAAACAATTATTTAAAAAGGAAATTTGAAGCCGATGCCCATTTAGGACATGTCTACTTGAAAGGCGAGATTAGCAATTCTAAATTGCATTCGAGAGGGCACTTATATTTCAGTTTAAAAGATGAAGAAAGCGTAATAAGTGCTATAATGTTCGAAAGAGATGCTAGTAAGCTAAACTTCGAGCCTAAAGAAGGTACTAAAGTTTTTGTCGAGGGAAAAGTTACTGTATACGAAGGAAGCGGAAAATATCAAATAGTAGTTTCATCTATGCAACCAGATGGCATCGGAGAACTATATATAGCTTACGAAAAGCTCAAAAAACAACTAGAGCAAGAGGGACTTTTTAAGAAGGAACTGAAGAAACCTATTCCTAAGTATCCAAAAAAAATAGGAATAGTTACTGCTCCCACTGGGGCTGCTATTAGGGATATCCTTAGTACTATCAAAAGGCGTTTTCCGATTGCTGAGACTATTTTGTTTCCGGCCCTCGTACAAGGAGAAAATGCGAAGTATAGCCTCGTCGAACAGTTAGAAAAATCTAAGGGTTACGATTTAGACGTCCTAATCGTCGGCAGAGGCGGGGGTTCTATCGAGGATTTGTGGGCTTTTAATGAAGAAATAGTAGCAAGGGCTATATTTTCTATGGAGGTACCTGTCATAAGTGCAGTTGGACATGAAGTCGATTTTACCATAGCCGATTTCGTAGCAGATTTAAGAGCACCGACTCCGACAGGAGCTGCCGAGCTAGCCGTACCGAATATGGTCGATGTGTTTAAGTCAATCGAAAACTTGAAAATAAGATTGGAAACAAATACGGCAAATCGAATAAAACTTTTAGAAAAAAAGCTCGATAGTTTGAAGAACTCTTATGTATTAAAAAATCCGATGACTATTTATGAAGTTAAAGAACAAAAATTGTCCGGTTTAATGGATAAACTGGAGTCGATTACGATTTCTAAACTAGATGTATTAGGAGTTCGATTAAACAATTTGACGAGTTCATATGCCTTAAAAAATCCGATGGTCGTTTATCAAGTAAAGAATGAAAAGTTAAAAGCTTTAAAAGAAAAACTAAAAAGCATTTTAAAAAATAGACTCGAAAATTCATGTAATCGTCTAGAAAACTTATTGAGTTCATATGTACTAAAAAATCCTTTGACTTTTTATGAAAAAGAAAGAGATAGATTAGAAAGTCTTTCAAAAATGCTCACGACGTCGGTCGAACATTCTATAAAGGATAAAGGAAAAATGTATGAAAATTTGCTCGACAAACTCGAACTTTTAAACCCTTTGGGGATACTTAAAAAAGGATATTCCGTCGTTTCGATTAACGGAAAAGCTTTGTCGAGTCATAAGAAGATTAAAAAAGGCGAAAAAATAGATATTAGACTGCACGAAGGCGTATTGCTTGCGACAGTAGATGAAGTAAAGGAGAAATAATTATGGAAGAAAAAGATAAAAAAACTTTTGAAGAAAATATTCAGGAATTGGAAATCATCGTTAAGGAGTTGGAAACAGGGTCTTGCTCATTAAACGATACTATGGATAAGTTTACTAAGGGTATGAATTTGGCTAAAGTATGTGGCGATGAGTTAAAAAGTGCAACAGAGAAGGTCAATAAAATATTGAGCGAGAATGGCGAATTAAAGGATTTCGAGATCGACGAAAAACAAGCATAACTTTCAGTAATGGTTATGCTTGTTTTGGTAATATTTTACAATATATTTTCCCCGATTTTATAGATAATAATATTGGAGTGAAGTCATATGAAAAATATAAAAACTAAAATTATGGGATTATTACTGCTTCTTTCTTTTCCTTTTAATGTATTTGCTTTTTCTGAGTACATCATACCTGGAGGAGAATCGATAGGGATTTCGATTAAAAGTAAAGGAATTCTCGTCGTGGGGTTTTATAAAGTCAATGGTAAATTCAACAAGGGAACTCCTAGTATAAAGATTGGCGATAAAATAACTCATATAGAAGGCGTAGAAGTAAATACCGTCGATGAGATGGTCGAGATAATGGAAGAACACGTAAAAGACGGTAGGGTTTCTTTAGAGGTATTGAGAAACGATAAAAGCAAAGAAATCGAGCTATCTCTTTCTTATGAAGACGGTAATTATAAGACGGGATTATATGTAAAAGATGAAATTAGTGGAATTGGAACTCTAACCTATATAGATCCAGAGACCAAAGTCTTTGGAGCCTTGGGGCACAATATAGTCGAGAGCAATACTAATGAGACGGTCGAGGTTAGAACTGGTAATATCTTTAAAAGTAGCATCACTTCCATCGATAGGAGTTCGTCAGGTTCGCCTGGTGGGAAAAATGCAAAATTCTATTCTTCTTCTATATATGGCGATATAGAAAAGAATGTGCTATCTGGAATATATGGAAAATACACTTTAGATATTCCTTCTAAGAAAGCTTTAAAAGTTGCTAATATGGATGAAATAGAAGAAGGGAATGCTACTATTTATACCGTTTTAGAAGGAGAAAAATTAGAAGAATTCGATATCGAAATAACAAAAGTGGATACAAAAAATGAGATGAAAAACATATATTTTAAAGTAACCGATGAAAAACTTTTAGAAAAAACAGGTGGTATAGTACAAGGAATGAGTGGAAGTCCTATCATTCAAAACGATAAAATTATAGGTGCTGTAACCCACGTCGTGATTTCTAATCCGGCTAATGGATATGGGATAAGCATAGTTAGTATGTTAAATGAAGGAGAAAAATAAAGGTCAATAGTTTTGACTTTTTCTTTTATAATAAAAATCAATCTATATGCTAAAATTATTATGAGATGTATTATATCAATCGAATTTATAACAAATGTTGCAATTGCAACGTTTTATTAAGCAGAAATATGCTATACTAGGAACCGTTAAAGGAGGACCGGTATAAAAAATATTTAATTTAAAGTCGGCATAACAAGCCCAATTATAAATATGCCGTCTATGTATTATAAGCAATCGGTTTTAAATCGCCAACATTTTTTTAAATCGATTTAGTTTATAACATTTTAACCTCAAGTATAAGCAAAAAAAGACGACCATTTGTTTAGGTCTTCTTTTTATGCCACTAATAAGTAATAGAGAACTGATGCAGCAAAACTGCCAAGCATTGCTACGAACATAAACCAAACGAATATTTTATTCCAAATATTGGACTTTTTCTTTGCTTTATAAGCCATGTTTATCACCTCTTGATATATTAATTATACTAAAGTATTCATAAAAATTAAACCCCTAAATATAATTATCTAGGAGAAAAAATATGAAAAACATCGGAAAAAGTTTTTTGGTAAGATTTATAGGAGCATTATTCATAATAAGCATATTGATTGGCATTCTTTTCTTTTTTACGTACAAACCTAATTTGGGAACTCCACTAAACGACTTTAAGAATTTAATAGAAGTTACCCGCCAAAACACATTTTTGTCAAATATAATTTCTATTTCCTGTATATTTATACTATCAGCATCGATTATTGGCGCTCCAGTTATAATTTTATACATATTTTACGAAGGCTTGAGCATCGGTTTTACTCTTTCTGTATTTTTGTTCAACTATAAAGTTAAAGGTCTCATTTTTTATTGTCTATTCTTTTTAGTCAGTAAATTCTTGTTTACGCTAATAACTCTTTATTTTGCTGTTTTATCGATAAGGTTCGTGATAAAAGTACTAGATGCACTAGTTTCTAAAAACAAAGAAGAATTCTATAAGACGATAGTATATCAATTTTATAGATTTTTAATAGTCCTGATGGTCGTCTTAGTAAATAGTGCCGCTATATATTTTCTATCTAATAAAATAATTTTATTATTTATCAATTTGATTTAAGTGTATAGATATCAAAATCTCTTTATGGTATAATAGTCCCATGAAATGAGAAGTGACTAGCTATGAAGGAAAGGGTAGTAGTAGGTTTAAGTGGGGGAGTAGATTCTTCTGTTGCAGCATATCTTCTAAAAAAAGAGGGATATGAAGTAATAGGCTTGTTTATGAGAAACTGGGATTCGTTAGTTAATGGAGAAATCGAAGGCAGTCCCAATGAGGGCTCTATTTGTCCTCAAGAAGAAGACTATAACGATGCAAAGAAAGTGGCGGACCACCTAGGAATAGAGTTAAAAAGAGTCGATTTTATCAAGGAATATTGGGATGACGTATTTACCTATTTTTTAGAAGAATTAAAACGAGGTAGAACTCCTAATCCAGATTTGATGTGCAACAAGTATATAAAATTCGATTTATTTAAAAAGGAAGCTAAAAAGTTGGGTGCTCATTATATCGCTACTGGTCATTATGCGAGAATTGAAAATGGAAAGCTTTTGCGTGGATTAGATGACAATAAAGACCAAACTTACTTTTTGGCTCAAGTGCCACGAGAAAACTTCGAAGATATTCTCTTTCCAATTGGCCATTTAACTAAAGACGAAGTGAGAAGAATAGCTGTTCGAGCTAAAATTCCTACCGCTACTAAGAAAGATTCGACAGGAATTTGTTTTATAGGGGAGCGGAACTATCAAAAATTTTTACATAACTATTTAGCTCCAAATCCCGGAGATATAATCGATATCGAAACGAATAAAGTAGTCGGTACTCATACCGGTCTTATGAACTATACAATCGGTCAAAGAAGAAACGTCGGCTTATCTGGGCAGAAAGAAAAACATTACGTCGTCGGCAAAAACGTCCAAAAAAACATATTATATGTGGCCTTTGGAGATGATTCAGAGTATCTCTATAGCGATGCTTGTACTATCGACCAAGTAAACTGGATTTCGAATGATAGACCCATTAAATGTACTGCTAAATTTCGTTATAGGAGTAAAGATGTCCCAGTATGTCTAGAATATAAAGATGACTTCATTTTAGTTAAATATAAAGATAAATGTGCCGGAGTAACTCCCGGGCAAGCATGTGTTTTATATGACGAAGATGAATGTATAGGAAGTGGTTTTATCGATAAAGTGTATAAAAATGATGAACAATTATGGTATATTTAATGTTAGGAAGGTGTATTTATGAAATTTAAAAAATATTTATTGTGCTTTTTAGCAATTATTTCTATTATTGGGGTGGCAGGTTGTGCAACAGAAGAAGAAAATCTTGGCAAAGATGACGAAGTTAAAGAGGAAGCAAAGGGCAAATGCAGTGTAACAGAGTGCATCAAACAACTAAAAGTAACTAATACTGTAGAAGAAATCGACGAGATTATAGGCTTTGAAGGTGAAAAAAGTGATTATAGCGAAAATTTTACTTGGAAGTTAGATAAGAAGAATTGGATTACTCTCGATATGACTGGCACTAATCCTATTTTACAAGCGACGATTGATAAAGAGAGCGTAAAAAGCGACAAGGTAGATTTTTCTGTGTACTCTGATATCAAGAAATTATTAGATAAGGGAAAAACTTTATCATATGATGAACTAGTTGAAAAGATGAATGGGGTAGAAGGGGTATTAGCAGGAAAGACCTCTACTTCTGATAGATATATTTGGGTAGATAAAAATAATCAAACCTTTAGTGCTACTATTAGACTTAAAGACAACATGTGCAGCATAATAAGTTTGAGATAAGCTTCATAAACTATTATCGACTAAAATCGATGGTAGTTTTTTATTATAAAAAAAATGTAGAAACCTTTTATTGCCAAAAGTCAAGTTTTTATTGACAACCGAGTGTCTAGTGGAGTAAAATGATATTGTAAAGGTAAGGGAAGGTGTCATATGAACAAATTAAATGAAATTTTACAAGAACTAGGAATATCAAAAGTTAACTTAGCTAAGTACCTTGGAGTTTCGAGACAGATGATTTACAATTATTTAGAACTCGAAAGTCTCAATAAGTGGCCTAAAGAAAAAAAGATACTTTTATTCAAGCTTTTAAATATCGAAGACGGTAGTGAGAAGGCTTTGAGTAAAATTAAAATAAACTCCGAGTATATCATGGAAGTCGAGACCAGACTTAATCAAAGCATTAAGGATACTTTGGAGCTAGATAGTATGTCCGATTTAAAAAAGCTCAAAAAGGAAGAACAACAACTATTCCAAGACATAACTTATATCATTAAAGATAAGCTCACAGACGATTATAAGCATGAGGAGTCAGTTGCAGCACTCACATATATCTATCACATATTGCAATCGATCGACAATGTACAAGAGGTAAAATATTTTCTAGCCTACGTTTCTAAAATGACTGGATTTACTAATCCTAATGAATTCAAGTTTAATGAAGATAA
>CANDHX010000004.1 GCA_947384645.1 uncultured Mycoplasmatota bacterium
GGACTGGTATAAGAAAAATTTTAAAAAGATATGATAAGAGCATATACCATTTTTACCCTCATTTTATAACTGTTAGTATTAATTATGAACAAAATGAATTTGAATATGAAACGATAAGAAAACAAAAAGTAAATATTGTTAATCTTACAAATGTTCAAGAAAGTATCATAAAATTGATAATGGATAAACCAAATATTACTCAACCACAAATGGCTAATATGTTAAATGTAACTGAAAGGACTATAAGAAATCATCTTAAATATCTAATTGATAATAATTATATTAAGAGAGTGGGATCTAAGAAAACTGGTGAATGGGCTATAAATAAAAATATTGGAGGTAAAAATCATGAATGATAAAATTAAAAATGCAATTAAATATTATAAATTATGTACTAAGTTAAAAGATACTATAAGAACAGGACCAGTTGTCTGGAATGCAAAAAGAGAAAGGATAGAAAGTGTAGCAGAACATATATATGGGGTTCAAATGTTGGCTCTCTCAATTTACTATCAGTTTGGCTATAAATTAGATATAATGAAAGTAATATATATGTTAGCAGTACATGAACTGGAAGAAATAGAAATTGGTGATTTAGCATTTTTTGAAACTACAAGAGATGAAAAATTAATTAAAGGTAAAGAAGCAACTGAGTATATATTGAAAGACTTTCTTGGAAAAGATGAAATATCAGCATTATTGGATGAATATAATGAAAGAATTACAGAAGAAGCCAAATTTGCTTATCATTGTGACAAATTAGAGTGTGACATTCAAATGAAGTTGTACGATCAAGAAGGATGTTTTGATTTAAATAATCAACCTAACAACCCTATTATTAATAATCCTAGTGTTAAAAAAGTATTGGATAGTGAAAAAAGTATATCTAATGCTTGGATTGAATTTGATAGAAGTAAGTATGAAGATGATAAAAACTTTATTGAAATAATTGAATATTTAAAAGAAAATGAAATATAAGTTGGGAGATTGAAATTATGCAAAAAATTATTATGTTAGGTACAGGTCATGGATTTGTTTATAATTGTTATAATACTTGTTTTTTATTACAAAATGATGACGAATATTTTCTAATTGATACTGGTGGTAGTGCTCATATAGTACAAAACCTTGAAAAATTGAATATAGATTTAAATAAAATACATAATATCTTTATTTCACATAGTCATACAGACCATATTTTAGGCTTATTTTGGTTATTAAAAAGAATGACAGGAATGGTTCGAGCTAAAAAATATGATGGAATATTAAATGTTTATTGTAATGACGAAGTAGCCAATGCAATTAAAAATATTTATCCTTATTTATATCCAGATGTTTATGCTGATATAATAAATAAACATTTAAATATAGTTGTTTTAAATAATAATGAAACAAAGAAAATTACTAATAGAGAGTATACTTTTTTTGATGTTATGGCAAGTAAAAATAAATTATACGGTTTTGAAACAATTTTAGATAATGATAAAAAACTAGTATTTCTTGGTGATGAAACTTGTAATCCATTATTATATGATAGAATCAAAAATAGTGACTATGTAATGCACGAAGCATTTTGTCTCGATAGTGAGCAAGATATATTTAAACCTTATGAAAAGAAGCATTCAACAGTAAAATCAGTATGCGAAAATTTTGATAGTTTAAATATCAAAAATTTAGTTTTATATCATACGGAAGATACACATTTGGAAAATAAAAAGGAATTATATACTAAAGAGGGACAAAAGTATTTTAAAGGCAATATTATGGTACCATTCGATTTAGAAATAATTGAATTAAATTAGGAGGAATGAATATGGATTTTAATAATAAAGTTAATGATTATGATAAATTTGCTGAAAAAAGGCATTATGAAGTTACAAACGGAATGAAGAAATCATTGCGATTTGTAGAAAAACCTATGATGATTTCTATGTTACCTAATTTAGAAGGTAAAAGAATTCTTATGTTAGGATGTGGAACTGCTGAAGAAAGTGAATTATTAAGTAAATACAATCCTAAAAAGATAACTGGAATTGATATATCTGAAAAGTCTATTGCAGTTGCTAGAGAAAGTTATCCAAATTGTGATTTCTATGTAGGTGATATGTTAAAACTTCCATTTAAAGATAATGATTTTGATTTCATATTTAGTAGTTTAGCAATTAGTCATGTTGAAGATAAAGACAGGGCTTTTAAAGAATTATATAGAGTTTTAGATAATGGAGGTCAATTATTATTTTCAGTTGGTCATCCAATAAGATTTGCTACTGAAAAAATTGATTATAATAATACTTCATATCATGTTATTGGATTTGAAGCAGGGAATGATGGTAATCATATTTTGGGAAACTATATGTCTCATACAAAACAAGTTAATTATTTCAAGGATAATGAAGTATTAGAAGAGTTTATTGCTCCACCATCATATTTTTTTGAAACGCTTATAAAAAATAGTTTTGTAGTTGAAAATTTTAAGGAATCAAGATGTATTGATGAATGCAAAGAAGTAGATGAAGCCTATTACAATAGATTTCACGAACTACCACAATTTATGGCATTTTTGGCAAAAAAATAAAAGACAATGGCTAGGTTATATAATCCTAGAATTGTCTTTTTCTTTTTGTATATCTTTATCAAAATTATTGAGATTATCTTGTATAGATATAGATCGTTTTCTGATTTCTTTACAATAATTATCTAATTTGCGAAGTTCCTTGATTTTAGGTTGAATATCATTTATTTCAGTAAGTATTTCAGATTTTTTGTCTTCAGTTTTTGCTCTATGGTATCGCTTCCACAGATTTTCTCTTTTTCCCATAAGATTACTATATTCATTATAGTTATTTTTAGCAAAGTTATCTAAATCTTCTATGGTTTCAATCTTATTATCTACCATAAACCTGGTTTGCTCGGAAAATGAATCAAGTTTTTTTATCTCTTGCCTTATATAGTAAGATAGATATTGTTTAGGGTGCTTCTTTGGAAATACTCCTAAGAGATAACAATAGTACACAAATAATCCATAAATACCTTTATGATGATTATTAGTTGTTGCCAAATATTCTTGAAATATAGATTTATGAGGCATAGGTTTAAAAGCAATTTGTCTTGAGTGATATAATCGCTCATTTATTTTATCTTTTGAATATTCACTACCAAATGCTTTTTCAATCCTAACTCTATCATAACCATCTCTATAAATAGTAATAATGCCATTACGATAATAAGTTTTATATCCTAGTAATTTCATTCTATCCATGACTTGTTTTAGGGTGACTGTATAACTAATAACACTATCTAAATCATCTTTAAGAGTTTTATAATAATCATTGTCTATTACTTTATGATTATAGGTACTTTTATAACCAACATCTTCATTTAAAACAGAAAGTCCATATTCAGCACATAGTGAATCAGATATTTGTCTTAACTTGGCTAAGTTAGTACGATTATTGTTATATTTCCTTCCTGTCTTAAATGAAACAGAATTTATTATGAAGTGATTGTGAATGTGATTGGTATTTTGATGAGTCGCAACAACCACTTCATAATCTTTAAACATTTCCTCTGCAAATTTAATTCCAATCTCGTGGGCAATATCAGCAGTGACTTCGCCTTTCTTAAAAGACTGATAGCTGTGATAAGCCAGAACTCCATCATTTTTATTAAAATAGGCTTTGGTATCTTTCATACTACTATAAGAATCATATTCTTCACAATTTAGGTAGCTTACATAATGAACTTTCTCATTTTTAAAGTTATATGTTCTACCTTCTAAATAGTTATAATCAGTTTTACCATAGTCTTCATTCAAAGTTTTTTCTGGATTGATGATATAATTTATAGATTGTTTTAAATTATTTTTAATACTCCAAATTGATGTTGTCGCCATAACTAAGGTTTAGCCTTTCTAAAGAGTGGATTTATATGGTGGGAGTATAAATCCGTTGCTTGCTTATAGACAACATCAAACATAGATTAACTCTTTCAATATGTTTTCTTCAGCACAATCTTTATAATTATTCATCATTTTTAACCATTCAAGTTGATTTATTTCTTTATTTTTTTCAGATAGTTTGTCATCACTTTTTCTATAATTATCCATTAAAATTTTTAATCTTTCTTCGCATTCATTACTGACTGAAACAAGATGATTAGTTAGTTCATCATGCATAAGAAGAGTTATATAAAGACCTTTCTTATGCTCTTTAAAGTAATTTAATCTCAAGTATCCATATTTGTTAATTTTTCCATAATTTTGATTTTTTATAGTTAAATTTGGTAATAAATAATCTCCAACTTTTGTATAATTTAATTCCATTTTTTTATCTCTCTCTTTCTTTATTTTTAATATTTTTGAAAGAAAATCTACTGATTTTGTTTTAGAATTGTATTTGAAATAACCTATATCATTATTCTTATCTACAAGTTTTATAGTAAATCTATCTAGTAAATATAGATTAACTTCATCTGTATTAAATTGCTTTTTTAGATAGGCAAGAACTTTAAATTGTTCTATGGTATCAACTTGATTTTTAATAACATTTTCTTTGTTAAGAAGTCGCATAGTTACAGGCTCCTTCCAGAACTTTTTCTTTTGGTCTATTAGGTTTATAAGTTACAATTCCATATTTTGTATCAATATCATCATTAGTAATAGGTGATTTAGTTGAACTTTTATTAGAGGATATTGGTAATATTCTTATAATTTTTTCATCTTTTTTTGGTATAAATTCACCAATAATATTGCCAGTTTCTTCATCAACTTTCTCATAAATTTGATAAAACTTTGTTTCATAATATTCGTTTAATCTATTCAAATATTCTTGTACTTGGCTATCAGTTATATTGCCTGTACCTAATATAAATTCTTCTTTTCCATCAATTTCCACTGGAACAAGTACATCTAAAATTCCATTACCAAGTAATTTGGCTAACATATCAACAAAACTTCTTCTAAAGTTGATTTTCTCTACATGAAGTTCATTATTACTGTCTTTGGTGATAATAACTGATTCTACTAATTTAGAAATAAATTCTTGTTTTTCTTCCTTAGATTTGTTTTTCCAAGTAGTTTTAACAACACTATTTAAAGTATCAAGTCTTATCATAGTTTCTCGTTCAATATCTCTGTCTGCCATCAATTGTTGTGGCGAAAAAGTCATATTATCTAAATCAAGACTTTCATTTTTCTTTTGTTCTAAAATCTCTAATTTATCTTCAATTAGTTTATAATCTTCTGAAAAGTCTTCCATTTCAACAATGCCACTCATATAAGCCTTTTTAATGCGGTCTTTTTGTTTTTCTAATTGCTTTATCTCTTTATCTATATCATCAGTCTTTGTAGGTTTATGGTCTGCCAAAATAGGCAAGAAATACTTTTTAACTGCCATATCATACTCAACCATGTCATAAATAAAGTTTGATAACAATTCTTCAATTTTATCTTCACGATAGTTAATGTGACACTTCTCACAGGTATAATACATATACTTTCTTTTTTTACCACCAGAACCTTTGCATTTCATAATTCTATGGCAATTAGGACACTCTAATTTTTGAAAGAATAAATAAACTCTATCTCTAGTGTAAGTTCGTTGATTCTTTTCTTTTTGATGTTGACATTCTTCCCATACTGCTCTTGATATAATAGGTTCTACAACATTCATATAAATAACTGGTTTGATGTTTTCATTTTTAGCAATTCTCTTATATTGTTCGTAATCACCCATATAAAGTTTGTTATCAATTATCTTTTGAATAGTGGTATCTTTCCATTTTTTAGGGTGTAGTAATAGTTCTTCATTAAAAATATTAGATATTTGTTGATAACTTTTACCTTCTAAATACATTTTAAATATTCTTTCAATGACTGGTTTAGTAGACTCATCAATAATCGTTTTCTTATTACCATCTTTTTTGTAGCCAAGTGCTAAAACTCCTGGCAAGTGTCCTGACTTAATAGCACCATTTAAGCCAAATTTTGTTCTTTCTGATACGATTTCTATTTCTAATTGTGATAACACTGTAAGCATTCTAACAAAGAATCTACCATTAGCAGTAGAGGTATTAACATCATCTCTATCACATACTAAGAAACAATTATATTGCTCAAGTACAGATATAAGTTCTTCTAAATCTCTAACACTTCTTGTAACTCTGTCTAGTTTATAAGCCACAATATAGTTGATTTTTCCTTTCCTCATATCAGATAACATTTCTTGAAATGCAGGTCTATGTTCCATATCTTTTGCACTTATTCCTGCATCCTCATAAATTTTAAATACTTCATAACCCTTAAATGCACAGAGTTGTAATAATTTTTCCTTTTGTTCTCCTAAAGAAAATCCTTCTCGTGCCTGATCCTCTGTGCTGACACGAATATAAACTGCTGCGATACTCCTTTCATTATCCATAATTATCATTTCTCCTTTCTCTTTTGGAATAGTGAAAGGCACCAAAAAAGGTGTCACATAACAAGGACACCTAGAATATATTGATTAATTTACACGACAAAATAAATCAATATAGTGGGAGTAAGTAACTCACCAACTAATGCCTTGCTATGTACTCTGATAATTCAGACAATGGAATTTTCTTTTTTAGATTCCCTATGTAAAAATGTTTCTGTTCATTGAAGAATAAGTATAACTTATTATCAATAATTACTTTGTGTGGCTCCACATATGCGATATTCGTGTGTTCCACAATTCGTAAGTAACCTTCTATGATTTCATAGGAGAGGTTATTAAATTTGCAAGACCATTTAATTTGTCTCTTGAGTTCATCACTCATATTGATTTTCTTTTTTACGATACTAATCATACCACATCACACCTTTCTTGACTAGACTCTTTTAGTCGACAAAAAAATCAATCATATTTCAGATTGATTTAATCATTAACGTCACTTGGTGCGACGATTTTACCTTTTGGAGCGGGTGAAGGGAATCGAACCCTCGTTATCAGCTTGGAAGGCTGGAGCTCTACCATTAAACTACACCCGCATAAATTAAGTAGACAATATAAATTATAGCCTACTTTTTTATTTTTTTCAAGTATTTGTTTTGCTTTTAAGAGTTTAATCTTTCAATAAAGTTAACGAAACCTTATTTTTAGCTTCTAAAACCTCTAAAACATAACATTCGACAACATCGCCAGCATTTAATACATCACTAGGATTTTTTACGTATTCCCTGCTCATTTTACTAATATGTACAAACCCGTCATCATGTAACCCAATATCGACAAAAGCTCCAAAAGAAGTTACGTTTCTAACTGTACCTGTAAGCTTCATACCAGGTTTCAAATCCTTGATATCCAAAACATCACTTCTAAAAACAGGTGCATTTACATCCTCTCTTATATCTTTTCCAGGATGCTTTAACTCATCGATTATATCTTTAATAGTATATTCATCAGACCCGATTTTATCACTCAAAATTTTAGAATTTGCTTTACACAAAGACTCATTAAATTCACTTTTTCCAAAATCCTTTATATCCAATCCCAACTCATTTAATACTTTCATAGCGACTTCATAACTTTCAGGATGAATTCTTGTCCTATCTAAAGGATTGCTACTATCGGGTATCCTTAAAAATCCGATAGCTTGTTCATAAGCCATATCTTTTAAACCTGCTTTAATAAGCTCTTCTCTAGAAGTTATCTTATGTTTAGATTTATAGTCTACTATTTTAGTAATAATACTTTTTGTCAAACCAGAAACATAGCTCAAAATATTAGGACTAGCAGTATTTATATTGACTCCTACTTCGTTTACTACTTTCATTACAGTAAAGTCAAGTGCATTTGACAATTCTTTTTGATTGACGTCGTGCTGATATTCTCCTACACCTATGGACTTAGGATCGATTTTAATTAACTCACTTAATGGGTCCTGAAGTCTTCTACCGATAGAAATTGCACTTCTCTTTTCAACAGTTAATTCTGGAAATTCTTTAATTGCTTCCTTACTAGCTGAATAAACACTAGCGCCAGCTTCACTTACCACCGTATATTTGACGTTTGTTCCACTTATGACATCCGCAATAAACTCTTGAGATTCCCTACTTGCTGTTCCATTACCTATTGCAATTAAATCGATTTTATACTTATCAATTAGCTCCAAGACTTTTCTTTTTGACCCCTCGTAATCCTTTTTAGGTTCAGTAGGATAGATTACTTCTATAGCAAGAACATTGCCGTTTTCATCTAAAACTGCTAACTTACATCCAGTTCTAAAAGCCGGGTCAAAACCCATGACACGTGAACCCTTTATCGGAGCTGTCATAAGCATATTTTCTAAATTAGTACTAAACGTTTTAATAGCTACTTCCTCGCTTCCATCTGTTAAATCGCTTCTAATCAATCGCTCAATACTTGGAAGCATCAACCTTTTCAAAGAATCTTTTAAGGCCTCTTCTATAAAAGGTACTGCAAAAGAATCTTCTCTTTTTATAATTTTGCCTATTAAATAATTATAAATTTCTTCGTCGTCGTATTCTAATTTTACAGATAAAACTTTCTCCTTTTCTCCTCTATTTATAGCAAGTACTCTATAATTTTTGATGTACTTTATTCTATCTTTAAAATCGTAGTACATTTCATATACTGCTAATTCATCTACAGCATTTTTTTTCTTTTTAGTGACGATTTCTCCAGTATTAAATATATAATTTTTAGTAGAGTTCTTATAATACGTATTATTTGCAATCCATTCGCTTATGATATATTCTGCATTTAAAATTGCAGTCTGCTCATCCATGTCGTATTTTTTTGTGAGTTCATGAATATCGCCCCTAGTTGGAAAACTCATTAAAATTTTGGCAAGAGGCTCTAACCCCATTTCGATTGCTATACTAGCTTTCGTCTTTTTCCCATCCTTAAAAGGTTTATAAATCTCATCGACTTCGACTAGTTTTGAAGCAGCCATAATAGCTTCCCTTACATCTTCCGTTAAAAGTCCTTTTTCGTCGATTAATTTTATCGTATTCTCCTTTTTTTCCAAAAGGTTCAACTGGTAATTATAGACATCTGATATCTCTTTTATTTTAGTTTCATCTAAATTACCGGTTTTCTCCTTTCTATAACGAGCTATAAAAGGTATCGTGGCACCTTCTTTAAGAAGCGTTAAAACTGCTGTAATTTGATTGATAGTTACTCCTAATTCTTTACTCAATTTATCTATTATATCTTTATTCATTATTAATTTTCACATCCTAAATATAATTATATAATGAATGCCTGTTTCCTTCAAGCATTAAAAAAGATGCCTAAGCATCTTACATATCATATCCCGGCATTAAACCGTTTGAAGGGTTATTACTTCCAAATAATTCTCCGAAGTATTTAAGGATTGAACTATCTTCTAATTCCATGAGCTTCTGAGACATTTTTAACTTATCCTCTTCAGTCATTTCGTTACTATTTATAGCACTTGACACATCATCAGGACATACCTTGTCTTTAAACGTAACTTCAAAATCGACTGCTATATCGGCTTCGATTTTCTCTTCTTCGACCATTCCCGATACATTAAATTCTAAAACGCCCTTCTTCTTGTTGCTAGAAGAACTATCGACTTTAAGTTTAACTCTACCATCTAAATTTACGTCAGCATATTTGATACCGTAATCTATATCTATTAAATCCTTTTTCCATTCCTTGATATTTAAATTCAAGAAAGAAGTATTACCCTCTTTAAATTCTATTTCATAACCCGGATTCTTTTCACATATAATGAGTTCATAACTGTCGCTATCCATTTCAAAACTGAAACTGCTTTCTTTATCTTTGAACAATCCAGTAATTGAATTTTCATCTAAAACGAATTCAAATTTGACTAGTTCATAATTGATACCTTTTGTATATATGACAAATTCCCCATTATCAAAGCCTTCCATGTTGTCATAGTATTCTTCACTCTTGGCTTCATCCAAAGCATCTTCTATTGCACTCTCACTTTGTCCGATTAAAGAAGATATTTTTTTGATTAAATCGTCGTCTTCACTCATCTTACTAGCAATCGAAATAAATAGTTTTTTACATGATTCTTTGTCCAATTTATAAGCTATTTTGTTTACCTCGATAGACTCTCCACTAATAGTTATTGTCTCTTTAGTATTAGTCATCGAATTTTTATCTAGCGATGCAATTAATACGTCTTTTAATCCCCTAACTATAAAATCTATATCATCGACATCGATAGTTTTATTATTCATAACATCTTCCAAAGAAGACAAATCGAATGCTTCATCGAATTTATAACCTTCTTGAGAGTATACATTATCGAACAAAGTAGAACTCTTCATATACATATTGTCGTTTTTAAAATATGCTTCTGCATCGATTAGCTTTTCCTTATCACGTGATAAATCAACGCCTAACTGAGCTAATTTCTTATCGTAATCTAAACCTAATAAAATGTTTATTTTCTCTTTTTCTAAATCCGGCATCTCTGCACTCTTAAAGGAAAGTCCTCCTGATATAACCACACTATCTTTTAACAAATTGAATTCGCTTTTATTCGTAGTCTTATAAGGCTTTAATCCTTCACTAAAATTTTTATATGCATTCTCGATTACTGCTTTAAAGGCATCCGTTGGGTCCTTCGTAAACTTTTTATATTCATTATAGCCAAAGTAACCTAAAGCGAACAAAAAAACTAAAATTATTAAACATAAGATAGGTCCTTTATTCCCTTTTTTCTTTTGTTTGCTGACATGCTTATCTTCTAAAACTTCCAAATCCGAATTGAAATTTTTAGAAAGGTCTTTTAGCTCTTCAACTGACCCGCTAACCTGCTCACTAGAAATTTTTACAGGTGGAGTTTGCACTTCGTCGTTATTCGATACTGTTTCTGTATTCATCCTTTTCACTTCTTTCTTATCCTATACTTATATAATATCATAAAAAGTCGAATTTTGATAAAAAAATATGTTTAAATTAGTAAAATGAACAAAAAAAGAGTAAAAATGATTAACTCTTTTGTAATTTTTCGATGCGTTTCAACATCTCTTGTTTTCCTAACAACTTCATAATCATATAGAGGTCTGGAGTCATCGATTCTTTAGTAATTGCTATTCTAAGAGCAGTTGATACATCTCCTACATGTCCTTTATAATTATCGGGATTTTCTTTATATTCTTTAACCTCTTTAGCATATCCCAATCTCTCTGATAAAGATTTTATCTTACTAAACCAAGTATCTTTGTCGTCTTCTTCTCGATAAAAATCATTTAAATAAACGCTTGCCAGCTCATAGACATCGCTTTTCTTATCAATAGTCTTAAACTCATAAGGTTTATCGCTTTTATCGAAAAGTTCATTGAACATATACCATATTTTATCTTTAACTTCTGAATAATGGGCAAAATCCTTACGAGGTTTGCTCTGCTCTCTTTCAATATTTAAGAATCCTATTACTAAATCCTTGTTTTCCCTTATAAGTGATTCGAATTCCTTATCGTACTCGCTTGCCCATTTTGCTATTTCTTCATATAAATCTTTAGCTTTCATCTTACTTATGATATTTTTAGATATATTATCGAGCTTATCTAAATCGAATAGTGCACCTGATGAACTCATCTTTTTAGGATTGAAGTCGAACTCGTAAAAAGGAGCTTCTGGATTTTGAGTTCTCCATTCTTCATAATTAGAATTGGCAATAGTCATCACCGACTCGATTACAGCACTAGCTGGATAGCCTTTTTCAGTATAATAAAACATCAAAGCTTCGGGGTCCTTACGCTTACTGATTTTTCTAATCGTATCGCCATCTTTCTTAAGAATTAAAGAATTGTGAATATATTTAGGCATTTCAAAACCGAAAGTTTTAAACAATTCATAATGAATTGGTACACTAGAAATCCACTCCTCGCCTCTAACAACATGGGTAGTTCTCATCAAATGGTCGTCGACTAAATGAGCAAAATGATAAGTTGGTAACAAATCCTCGCTTTTCATAATAGGGAAATCTAAATCGTTCATTGGAAATTCCATTTTACCTTTATTCAATTCTTCAAAAACGAACTTTTCGTCGAAATCTCCACTAGATTTAAATCTTATGACGAATTTATCCCCATTTTTAATTTTCTCATATGCTTCATCGATACTCATATTGCGACACCTTGCGTATCTGCCATAGATGCCTATTCTCTTTTTTGCTTGAGCCTGATTTTCTCTAATCTCATCGACCTCTTCCTTACTCATAAAACATGGATATGCCTTGCCAATTTCGATTAGATGCTTGACATAAGCGTGATATATTTCTTTTCTCTCGCTTTGAATATAAGGTCCATAATTCCCAACGACTTCGCCTTTATATTCATATTCATCTGGATAAATGCCATAGTGTTTTAAAGTATTATGGATAAAATCGACTGCCCCTTCAACTGTTCTAGCTTGATCGGTATCCTCGTTTCGTACAAAAAATACGCCACCACTTTTTTTGGCTAAACAATAATTTATCGTTGCACTCATCATATTCCCTATGTGCATAAATCCCGTTGGACTAGGCGCAAATCTGACGACCTTAGCACCTTCCTTTAAGTCTCTTTCGGGATATTCTTTTTCATAATCTTCAATAGTCTTTGTGATATTGGGAAAAATCAAATTTGCTAAATCTTTAGTAGTCATTTTTTATCACTTCTTTCATTTATTTAATTAAAACCTTACTATTCTTCATTTCTTCAGGTATGCTTATATCCATATATTTAAGGATTGTAGGGGCGACATCGTTTAAAGATCCGTTTACGAGTTCTAACTTCGAATCGCATAGGATAAATGGAACCTTGTTGACTGTATTCGTAGTAGATTGATTGCCATCGACTATCATATCTTCGACGTTTCCATGCGTACTCGTGATAAACACAGTATAAAAATTCAATTCGGCACTTTCGATAATTTTACCTATACATTCGTCCAAAAATTCCAAAACTTCGATAGTTCTTTCGTAATTTCCAGTATGTCCCACTTCATCGGCAGCATCTATAGAAGCCAAAATGAAATCTGTATCCTTTTCCATACATTTTATAATCTGCTTTGTCACGGCTGCTGCTCCAAGTTCATACAATCTATCCGTTTTTACATCGGGAACTTCTAAGCAATAATTATTACATTTTGTAATTTTTTGAGAATCCTCTCCATTAAAATAGTATGATACGTTTTCAAAATTGTTCTTTAGAGCTATTCTAGCCTGAGTTATTTTCAACTTTTCAAAATATCTTCCCAAATTATTAGATACGTCGTTTTCCTCGTTTATCAAAACTGTTCCATTTACTTTAGGATCGACTGGATACATGAGTAATAGTTTAAAATTATCGATTGGAGTAGCTTTAACCTTTTTGGCTTCTTCTGGATTAGATAAAGCGATTAATATCTCTCTAGCACTTTCGTCCTCATAGTTAGTCCACAAAACGATATCGTTATTTTTAATCTTTTTAGTGGCATCGACTATGATAGGAGGCAAAAACTCATCCGTAATATTTCTTATATAGCAATTTTTCAAAGCCAAAGGAATTTCTTTTATCTTAAGGCCTATTCCATTGCGAATTAAATCGTAATATATCTTCGTTCTATCCCATTTTCCCTCTTTATCCATAGCATAATAACGTCCACATATAGTGGCAATAGAAACTCCAGTATCTTCTATCATTTCGATATATTTTAGAGCACTTTTCACTTCGACATCACGTCCGTCGGCAATGAAGTCGACGACGACTTTTATCTCTTGTTCGAGTAAAAATTCGATGATTTTAATCGTATCGTTGATATTCGAACTTATCCCGCCGTCGCTCATAAGGCCTATTATATGGATAGTACTTTTGCATTTCTGGGCTTGTTCGATAGCTTCTTTTAAAATAGTATTAGTTGCAAGAGAGTCTTTATCTACAAAGTCGTTCATAAAAGAACTTCTCTGTCTTAAAACTTGTCCAGCTCCGAGAGTTTTAAAACCAATTTTGCTATTTCCAGCTTGTCCTTGCCCTAAACCGACACTTACTGATGAAGCATCGAGTAAAGTATGAGGATATTCCTCTTTTAATCGATTATAATTTGGCATTGAGGCATTTTTAATAGCATTTCCTATTTCTTCTTCCCTCTCGCCAATCCCGTCAACTACGAGTGTTAAAATCTTTCTCATAATTTCACCACCTATATAATAGCACAATTAATTTTTTTTCTCTACTCTTATAAAATATTATTTAGCATACAGTAGTATACAGTTAAGCGCATCTTATAATATTAGATTTTTATTATATTTATAAGTAAAAAACGATAACCTAATAGTTACCGTTAAAAAATTATAGAATTCAAATATTATATTTCTAACCTAGCCAACAACAAAGTTAGCACTTGTCAGTTTAGGACCATTAGAAGTATCAATTGACCACTGCTGCAACGAAGTATTGCCAACTTTTATTTTTATATCACTTGGAACATAGTTAAACATAAACTCACGGGTTGTAACAGAAGATACATTAAAATTGGAAATATTAAGCGAATTTAAAGCCTTACATTGTGCAAACATATAGCTCATATCAGTAACCTTACTAGTATTAAACCCACTCAAATCTAACGAATTAATTTGGTCTAAATTTTGAAACATTGCTGCCATATTAGTAACATTACTTGTATTAAATTTTTCTAACCCTTTTATGCTTATCAAATCGCTTGATTCATGATCGCCATCTTTAACACTTCCAGCAAACATGAAGGACATGTCTGTAACATTAGAAGTATCAAAACTACTTATATCTAGACTAGTTAGTCTCTTACATTCTCCAAACATAGAATTCATATCAGTAACTTTACTCGTATTAAAGTTGCTCATATCTATTACTGTTATATTATTACAACCACTAAATAATCCCTTCATATTAGTAGTATTTCCTGTATCAAAAGTACTTAAATCTAATGTAGTTAAATTACGACAGTTTTGAAACATATAACTCATATCTACAACTTGACTTGTATCTAAATCATTTAAAACGATTGAAGTTAATTTACTACAACCATCAAACATAAAGCTCATATTAGTAACTTGACTTGTATCAATATTGCTTAAATTTATTGAACTTAACGAACTACATCCAGAAAACATACCAGACATATCGTTTACTTTACTCGTGTCAAGACTACTTAAATCTATAGATGTTAAACTAGTTGATCCACTGAACATTCCTGCCATATTAGTTGTTTTGCTCGTATTTAAATTTTCTAATCCAACTATACTCTGTAGATTGGTAAACCCAGCAAAAAATAATGTGCAGTAAGTATGAGCAACTATTTCGTCAGCGGCTTGTATGTATGCAGTATATTTTGTGCTATCATCATTATTTGTTACTAAATAACACATCACCCCACCATACTGATAAGCAGATATATCATATGTATATTTGGCATTTTCTTTAGGTTTTAATTCTGTTTCAAATACTATTGATGTAACATCGTTTTTATGCGCCCATAACTTTTCGTTGTAATTTATAGATGTTACAGCCATCATCTGATTGACTTTTACCCAATTTGCAACAAGAATAAAGTCTTCAGTCTCAGTTACAATAGTATCTGCACCTACACTTGAAGAAACACCGTTTTCCACATAGAGAGAATATCCTTGAAAGAGATAACCGTCTCTTTTTGGTATTGGAAGTGTTCCTATCGGTTCGTTATAGGTAACTATTTTACTAGTTGCTTCTACTTCCTTACCATTTTCATTAAATGAACCTCCATTTGCAAAGAATGTCGCACTCATAGTTTTTGGAGTGTAGTTTGCAGTTGCCGAAGCATTTGATAAACCCATCGCTATTTCTGAACCGTTTATAGTTGCTCCTGTCACAGTCCAATTTGTAAAATTATATCCAGTCTTAGTAGGAGTTGGCAATATCTTTTTTTGCTCATAATATAACTCTTCTATGGTACTCCCCTCATATGTTCCACCATTTGTATCTACTGTCAATGTATATTTATATCTATCATAGTTATAGTCAATTCTATTTTTGACTGGTGGGTATGCTATTTCTGCTCGAATTGTCATAGGCTTTACCATAGGACTTGTAAATCCGGTATATGTCTTTATATCTGGATATATAGTTGTATTAAATGTCGCTTCTCCTTCATCGGTGTCTGCATCTACCAAGGTATATCCATTTCCATCAGTATTCATTTTATTATGATAGACTATATATTTATAATTATTTATTACAAAATTAGGTGTAATCGCTATATCTTTATCATCTGTTATAGTTATACTGTTATCTTCAATGATACCCCCTGTAGAACTCCATCCTGTAAAGGTATGCCCTTCTTTTTCTAGAACTTCTCCTAAATCATATGTTTTCCCATATTCGACTTCTAATGTATCATAGGATGATACTCTATCGATTGTCATTTGATATTTATTTGGAGTCCACTTAGCTTTCAATATTGTATTCGATATTCCCATTGAAAATGTCGTTCCATCTATTTCTGATGACACTCCATTTATATCCCATCCAGAAAATGTGTAGCCAGTTCGTTGAGGATTTTCTATTATCATCGACTCATCGTTTTTTAATCTATACTCCTGTACTCCAATAAAACCTTTCCATTCTCCTCCGTTTGGGCTGATACTCAATACATAGTTTCTATATTTTTGAGGTGCCCCTACATTAAATTTTGTATTGAATACTGCCTTAATATCTGGAGTCTGATCGAAGTCTCTATCGTTTAGAGTTATCTCTAAATTATAATAATAAGTCTCTCCAGAAGGTACAGATATTTCACTTGCCAGTGGTCTACTTACTGGTATATCCGAAGTTGGTATACTTGTTTCTGGCACTATTTTTTTGTACTCACCATTCTCGGTTTCGCTGCACGATAAACTGTACGTTAAACTTGTGTCTAAATAAGTATTTACTAATACATCCCAATCTAAACTTAACGATGCCTCAAGCGAACCAGTATTTTCTATCAAGAACTGCTTTGTGACCTTTTCTCCTAAGCTTAATTGGGCTACTATACCGTTATTCCTATCTGCAAATCTCAAAGCCATTGTTCCCATACTTAAATCTGCTGTATGTTTTGTCAATGTGTTAGCAATACTTGGTGCAAAGGCATATACTGCTATTACTCCCACAAATACTATGGTCAGCATACACATTATGAGAGCAATCTTTTGTTTTTTACTAAATTTTCTCATCTCTTATACTTTTCTCCTTCTTTAATTAAAGTCTTTTAAAAGTAGACTAAATATTCAAAGTGGCTACAATTGAGATCCATAATTGTGGGTAAGAATGTTATCTTTAGTTACAAAATAATTGTGATGTTTTTCTGTTTCAAAATTATAAACTGTTTGATTTTCTTCAATAGTTTCTATGGAAATAATTTTAATATCATTCTTTTTAGAATCTCTTAAGTAATCTCCAACCTCGAATTTTCCAATAGGCTTCCATGTTTCATTTATGGCATCGTAGAAAGGATGCATTTTTGTAACCTTTATATCTGTTTTATCTTCAAGAATAACTCTCAAGTACTCGTCTGCTGTATGTACCATTGTCTTCTTTATAATATCTATTTCTATTTCTTTTGTTTTTTCATTATATGAGTATACTTTATCTCCCGCTTTTAAGTCTTGTATTTCTTTATATCCATTTGGTGTGTAAATTAAAGTTCCTTTTAAGAAACAAACTCGAATATATTCATAGTAAGCATATAGTGCGTGATTATTCGTCTTTGCTACAATTGTACTTGATGTCACTTGATTTCCACCACTAGGTGCGTCGTACCAACCATGAAATCTCCATGCCCAGCCTCCATCATCAGTATAGAAATAAGTTGAAGATGATATTTCTGGAAGAGTTCCATATGTTTCTCCTACATTCACAGTTATAGTCTTAGTTTTTACTGTATTATTTTCAAACCAACCTCTTCCGCCACCAACTACAGACATAGAAGTATTATATGGTTGATTATCAGCATACAAAGTCACTGTTACTGCATTCCTCTCCCAATGAGCAAAAAGTGTTTGATTTCCAGTTATTGTTACATTCGTATTATTTGTAATTTGTGAACCACCTGTTTGAGATGTATACCATCCTAAAAATTTATATCCAGTATACGTTGGTGTTGGAAGATCTCCATATTTTGCATTGTATGTTACAGTTTTACTCTGTGTTCCCACTGAGCCACCGTTTGCATTAAATATTACACTAAATGTCTTTGGTGTATAGTTTGCTGTTACTGTAGATGCCGAAGCTCCCATTGTTACTTCTTTTCCGTTTAAAGTTGCATCCCCTGTTAAAGTCCAATTAGCAAAATTGTATCCTAATGGTGCACTTGGATCAGTTAATGTCTTTTTTTGCTCATAGTATAATTCTTCTGTAGTTGCACCTGTATAAGAGCCTCCATTTGGATTTATTGTTAGTGCATATTTATTTCTACCATAGTAGTATTCAACTTTATTTTTAACAGGTGGATATGCTGTTTCTACTTGAATAGTTAATGACTGTCCTATGGGACTCGTAAAACCTGTATATGTTTTTACAAGTGGATTTACTGCTGTATTGTAAGCTGCTTCTCCTTCATCAGTGTCAGCATTTACTAATGTATATCCTTCTCCACTAACGTTCATTTTCTTATGATAAACTATATATTTATAATTATTTACTACATATGTTGGTGTAACTGTTATATCTTTATCATCCGTTATAGTTATGCTGTTTCCTTCTATAGTTCCACCTGTTATGTTCCATCCTGTAAATGTGTATCCTTCTTTTTCTGGTGGTATTCCTAAGTCGTAAGTACCACCGTATTCGACTGTTTTAGTTTCTTCTACTCCATTTCTATTTATTGTTAATGTATGTTTATTTACTTCCCATTTTGCTGTTAGAATCGCATCACTTATTCCCATTGAAAACGTCGTTCCATTTAATTCGTATGCTACTCCATTTATGTTCCATCCTGTAAACGTATAACCTACTCTTGTCGGATTATCTATTTCCATCGTTTGGTCATTCTTAAGTTGATATTCTTGAGTTCCCGTAAACTCTTTCCAATTTCCGCCATTTGGATTTATTCTTAGATTGTAGTATCTATATCTACTTGGAGCGCCTATATTAAATTTAGTACTTAATGATGCCTCTAAATCCGAAGTTTGGTCGAAGTCTGTTGGATTTAATGTTATTTCCAAATTGAAGTAATATGTTCCATTTGCCGGTACTGATACTTCACTTGCCAGTAGTCTTTTTACGGGTATATCTGATGTTGGCATGTTCGTTTCAGCAATTACTTCTTCATGTTCTCCCTCCTCTTTATCACTAAATGTAAGTCTATATGTTAAACTGTTATCTAAGTACGTATTTACTAAGTTCTCCCAGTCTATGCTTATCGATGTCTCGACATCTCCAGTGTTTTCTACTATAAATTTTTTTGTCACCGTTTCGTTGAAATAAAAACTTTTATTTATCCCATTATCTCCATCGTCAAATCTTAATACCATAGTTCCAGTGCTTAATTGTGCTGCTTGTTTTATTGGGTCTTTTATTTCTATTGAGAAATATGCATATGTTCCTAATATTCCTGCCAGTACTATTGTTAGTACACATAATGATATTATTATAATTCTCTTTCTCTTATTGTTTTCTTGCATATAAAAAAGCCCTTTCTTCCGCCGGACTTCTTTTTTATCCGGACTTCTTTTTTATCCGGACTTCTTTTTTATCCGGACTTCTTTAAGTGTTACTATTAAAGCCTGCCACTTGACTACACTTCTTGTCAAGTCTTTTTTTTCAATGTTTTGAAAATATTTTGACTTACATGTTAGATTACTACTTTCTATGTTTATTCTAACAAAATTTGATTTCTTTTTCAATATCGTACAACTCAGTTATAATACCTACAACATAATCCTTCTCTTCTTTTGTTCGTTCTTTTTTGATGGTAACATTCTATTCTTTCATTGGAATTTGTTTTCCATAGTTTTATAAAAATGGGAAACAATTTTAAGCATTTTGCTCAATTCTGTTTCACATTATTTTTTTCTTTCTTTATAAACTTCCTTCATGAATTTAACATTGTTGTTATAAAAACGTTTTAGTCTAGAAGGCTCTCTAATAATTCTATAAAGCCATTCTAAATTCATTTTTATAAATATTTTAGGAGCTCTTTTTTTAGCACCGCTCAATACGTCGAAAGAACCACCTACCCCGACATAAATTCCTTTCCTAGCTTTTCCTATATATCTATTTATCAATTTCTCTTGTAGAGGAATGCCCAAAGCCACTAAACAGACATCCGGATTTAAAGAAACTATTTCCTCGAATATTTTATCCTTATCGGCGACATAACCATGACTACTCCCGAGTACCTTAATACATGGATATTCGCTTTTAATGACTTCTTTTAACTTTTCCAAAACCTCGTTCTTTGCTCCAAAAAGATATAAAGTCTTTTTCTTATTGTTTAAAAGTTCCAAAATCTTTGTTGCAACATCTATCCCAGCAATTCTCTCATCGACTTCTATTCCTAATTTACGGGCACCTCTAACCACTGCAATGCCATCGGGAATTACATCGTTTGCTTCGTTTTTAATCATCTTGTAAACTTCATCATCTTCCATTGCCAATTTAAAAGTTTCTGGGTTTGCTGTTATGATAAACTTTTTCTCATTATTATCTAAATACTTGCTCAACTTTATAAAATATTCAGATTTACTCTTTTTATATAACATCTCAAAAAGTTCCTTCAAGAAATCCACCACCTTGTATAATTAA
>CANDHX010000005.1 GCA_947384645.1 uncultured Mycoplasmatota bacterium
TTTTATACCCTCTAATTATTATTATACCGGGTAGATTTTATTTTTCTCATCAAAATGCAAAAAGACAACAAAAAAACTGCAAATTTTTTGGTTTTCACAGTTTATTAATGTTTCGATGCGTCTATTTGTTTTAAGACGTGGATTAAATCATTTCTAACTTTAGGTAACTTGTCTACGGCTTCTAAATATGTCTCATCGAAAATTTCTGAGTAGTCTGGTATTATAGAATTTTTTAAATAGTCGCTTATAAAGGTAGCTAATTCCATTCCAGAATCGTCTACTAAAGCTAATTTTTCAGCGAGTAGCCTAATGAAATCTTTGGAGCCAGCACTATGTAATTTCATAAGAGGCAATAATACTTGGCAGAGTTTTATATTAAAAGGTATAGGTCGTATTTTATGATTTTTTCTAATTTCGATTAATGGCCCTTGGAAGCTAGTATATTCAGAAAATAGTAAATCGAGATACTCTAGAGAGTTTATCCTATTTTTTTGAAAATTATTTATGGCATCGAAAATTCGTAAAAAATCATGATTTATTTGTGGACAACGTTCTACTAACAATACAAACGATTCCATGTCTATTTTGACATCGTCTTTATAAACGCTTATCAATAGGGTTAAAAGAATGGCACACTCTTCCCTATTTTGAATTACTCCTTCGATGAATTTAAATGTCACAATTCTTTTATCGGCTTCGCTCAAATCGTGATAGTTATAGTATGCTATAAAACATTCATTGAAGGTTAAGATTTCTTCTTTATTTAACGTTCTTAGGAATATATCTTCAGAGGAATCTTTCTCGTATTTACAATAGTTCTTTATCAAATAGGATATTATCTTGGCTAATTTTTCTTTGGGTATGAGTGGCATTAAGTTATTAGAAAGATTATATATGATTATAAGTTCGCTACTCAAAGTCGTAGCGTTTTGACAGCACCATAAAATCATCGCAATTTCGCTATTGAGATTTTTAAATCTTTCATCTTGTTCATTTTCTTTACTCACGAGTTCTTCGTTGTAATAATGTAATAAATTGGGGTTCAACCCTATTTCTTTAGCTCTTTTTAGTAGTTGTATAAGCTTCTCGTACAAATTTTCATACCTAGTTGAATACTCGTAGTAATGAGATACGGGTAAATAGTTTTTGTTAGTGGCGGTCGATAAACTCGTTGCAATTCGCAAATCCATAATAAATTTACATATATCTCTTCTCTATTGTAATTTTTCTAAGTCTCTATTTTTTTCCATATAATACTCCTTTAATAGCATGTATGATATCACAGATTGATTTTAACGATAACGTTAAATTTTTAATCTTTTGGTTCCAGTTTCTTTCTTTTGGCTTTTAAATCTTTTCGCAAATTGTAAGTCGCCAGTACTTGGTCGTTAGTGACACCATATTGACGTTTAAACTTTTCTCCACTCATAAAGATGTGTGCTCTAATAGAAGGTAACAGTCTAATTCCTTCGTTATCGAAGTAGTCTACTCTAGCCGATGTTAATTCGGCACTTTGGATGAGGGATGTCGGACTACTTAAAAATTCTTTATAAAGACCGCTTTTTATGATTACTCTTAACTTTTTATCGAATTCACTTTTATCGGGTTTTAGGATACTTGGAACGTAAGATATTATTTTAGTGGCATCTTTCTTATCTACGCTAAAACCATATAAGAATTCAAAAGTACTTTGAAATTCATCATCTGAAGTTTTTACCGACATGGGTGCAAAACATATCATCCTTATTATTTCTTCTCTTATAAATCCCAAACTTTCCATAAAGGCAAACCTTTTTTCTACGTATTCCTTACTCAGACTATAAAAATTGGAAGTTCTAGAAGTGAACTTTAGCACTTGTTCTTTAGTGAAACCAAAACCTTTTAAAAAAGTTATCATTCTCGATAGAGTTTCCTCGTCATAGGCAACTATCGAAGGGTAATATGTTATCATCTTCTTAATAGCTTCGTCTTTATAACCGAGTTTTTTTAATCTTGTTTTTCCGCTTTCGAGTTCGGTTTTCTTTAAAATTAAAATAAGCGAATCGAATCTGACAATCCTAATTATTTCCTTAGGACTATAGTCAAATACATCTAATAAGGCATCGATTGTTTCTTCTAATTCTTCATCGGTTACCCCATTTGGACTTTTTTTTATCAAAAAACTCGCTTCTTTTTCCGTGAATTTTTTTTGAATTAATATTTCTTTTAGCATTTCATCATCTCCCTTTATTTTGCAAAAAGCACCTATTTAAAGGTGCTTAAAAATCAAATAGGCTCAATTGATTCGATTCGGGCATTCCGTCAAATATGTGTAATGCTCGCATTTTTTCGATAGTTGTCGAGTTGACTTTAGCACGTGTTGCTACATCTTCTATACTTATAAATGGGTTTTTTGCTCGTTCTTCGCATATCTTCAAGGCGACGTTTTCTCCTAGGCCGTCTAATCCCCTAAATGGGAATATGAGACTCTTGCCGTCGTCGTCTATCACGAAGTTTTTGGCATCTGATTTGTTTAAGTCTATCATTTTAAATTTTATACCACGCTTGTACATTTCCATGGCAAGTTGTAGCTCGTCGGCTAACGAAGTCTCTTTGATGCCCGCTTCGAAGCCTTTTTCGTTTATTTCGTCGAATTTAGCTTTTATAGCGTCGTATCCAGCGCACATCACAGCTATATCGAAGTCGTGTGCCCTTACGCTATAGTAAGCACAATAGTAATATATGGGTTTATGTACTTTAAACCAAGCTATTCTAAAAGCACTTATTACATAAGCTGCTGCATGAGCTTTTGGGAACATATATTTTATTCGACGACAGTTTTCGATGTACCACTCTGGAATCTCACAAGCTCTCATATCTACAGCAAATCCGTTCCAAGTTTCAGGGTCTTTACTAGGTTTGCCTTTTCTTACGAATTCCATAATTTTGAAGGCTTTTTTTGGTTCCATGCCGTAGTTAATCAAATTGACCATGATGTCGTCACGACAACCGATGACGTCTTTGAATTCAGCTTGTTTATTCAATATGATGTCACGTGCATTGCCGTTCCAAACGTCTGTTCCGTGCGATAAGCCGGATATTTTTATCAGTTCGGCAAAAGTCTTAGGTTTAGTCTCGGTTAACATCTTTATGACGAACTTAGTACCAAACTCGGGAACTGCTAGAGTTCCTGTTTCACATTCTATATCTTCTTTAGTAACTCCTAATATATCTGGACTTTGGAAAATGGACATCGTATCTTTTTCACCTAGAGGAATCGTCGTGACATCTATTCCACTCAAGTCTTGTAGCATGCGAAGAACGGTTGGGTCATCGTGTCCTAGTATGTCAAGTTTTAAGACGTCTTCATCGATTGCATGATAATCGAAATGGGTAGTACGCCATGGGCTATCGGGGTCATCAGCTGGATATTGGAAAGGTGTGAAATCGAAGACATCCATGTATGAAGGAATGACGACTATTCCACCTGGGTGTTGACCAGTAGTTCTTTTGACTCCTGTACATCCTTTGGCAAGGCGTTCAATTTCCACCGATTTCATGTTCACAATACCCTTATTTTCACAGTAACCTTTGACAAAACCATAAGCGGTTTTATCGGCTACGGTACCGATAGTACCAGCTCTATAGACGTTGTCGACTCCGAATAAGACTTTCGTGTATTCGTGAGCTGAAGCTTGATTTTCACCAGAGAAATTTAAATCGATATCGGGAACTTTGTCGGCATCGAAGCCTAGGAATGTGGCAAATGGCATGTCGTGGCCCTCTTTATCCATGAGTGTACCACAATTTGGACATTTTTTATCCGGCATATCGTATCCACACGAATAGTTTATCGAATAGCTAATTCCCTTTTCATCTTCAAATAGAGTCTTTTTACATTCTTTACAGACGTAGTGGGCTTGTAGTGGATTTACTTCAGTGATACCCATCATCGTCGCTACAAATGAAGAACCTACACTTCCACGGGAGCCGACTAAATAGCCTTCGTCATTCGAGTGTTTAACTAATTTATGGGCGATTAAGTATATTACATCGTAACCGCCTTTGATGATACCTTTTAATTCGGACTCGATTCTCTCTTCTATAATGGTTGGAAGTGTATCTCCATATATTTTTTTAGCATTCGTGTAGACCATTTCTTTTACTATTTCCGTCGAATTTTCGATTTTAGGAGAAAAAGGTACACCGTGAGTGTCGATGATAACTTCCACTATTTCGCATTCGTTTGCTATTTTGTTAGTATTATCTATAACGATTTCACGAGCGACTTGTTCATCTAGAAATGAGAAATCTTTAAGCATCTCGTCTGTCGTTCTAAAGTGTTGAGAAGGAATACTTTTGATTTCCGATTTAGCTAATGGGTGAAGGCCTCCACCTGGTATTTTTTGATTGACGATTATTTCTCTACTTATTTTATCTTCACAGGTGTAGTGATGAACATCGCCAGTTGCTACTATTATCTTGCCACTTTTACGAGTACACTCCACTATTTTTTCGATTTGGTTTTGTACTTCTAGTACATTGTGGAACTCTTCTAGGTCGATTAGATGAGAATACACCTCTGGAGGTTGAACTTCGACATAATCATAAAATTGGATTAGATTGGAAAGCTCTTCTTCATTTATGCGTTTTGCCTCTCTAAAGATTTCGCCTTCTTGACAGCCGCTACCTACTAGTAGTCCTTCTCTAAGTCTTTCTACCTCGCTTTTTAGGATACGAGGAGTTTTATAGAGGTATTTGGTGTTAGCAAGGCTAATAAGTTTGAACAAGTTTTTAAGTCCAGTTTTGTTTTTCACGAGCAAGTTTATGTGATAAGCTCGACCGTATTTGTATATTTCGTCTTTGCTGACTAGGGAATTGAAGTCTTTTATGTTTTCGATGTTTTGATTGTACATCTTTTTGACCATTTTATCGAATACTTTGGCAGTACCTTCGGCATCGTAGTCTCCTCTATGGTGAGCACTTTCATCCCATTCGACGTTGTATCTTTTTACTAGTGCACTCAAAGAATGCCTTGCAAATCCGTTATCTAGGGCACGAGACAATTCTAATGTATCGATTACACAGTTAGTGAATTCGCCCAATCCATATTTTTTATAAGCCATTTCGATAAAAGATGTATCGAATTTTGCGTTGTGGGCGACGAGTGGATAGTCGCCTTTAAATTCGATAAACCTCTTAATGGCGTTTTCTTCGGTGTCTTTGTCTTTTAACATCTCATCTGTAATAGAAGTAATCTCTGTAATGTTTTTTGGTAGAGGTCTATTAGGGTTGATTAGTTCGTCAAAGCGAGCAATTATTTCGCCTTCTTTTATGAGGACTGCACCTATTTCGATTATCGAGTCTCCCCCGCCGGCATTGAACCCGGTCGTTTCTAAATCGAATACGCAGTATGTCGCATCGATAGAAGGCAAGTCGATTGGTCTTGTGACGATGTTTATAGAGTCTTCAATCATCGTAAGCTCTGCCCCATAAATGACTTTGAATTTATCTTCTTCTTTTTCGATTCCTTTATTGAAGTCGTTTACTTTATGGAAAGCGTCTGGGAAGCTTTGAACTCCATTGTGGTCTGTTATTGCGACTGCTTTATATCCCAGTTTATGTAAATCATCTAAATATTTGGAAACGTCTAAGACGCCGTCCATTTGACTCATCATCGTATGGGTATGTAGTTCCACACGTTTTATTAAAGCATCGTCTTTAATCGATATATCTTTGGAAGAGATTTCTTTTATGTTTCTTGCATTTAAAACCAAGTCTTTAGCGTATTCGTCGTATTTTATTTGTCCTTCAACCTTTATCCACAGACCATTTTTGAGGCGTTTAGAAAGTCTTGAGTATTCATCTTTATCTTTGGTAAACAGTTTTACTAAATATGAATCCGTTTTATCTGTGAGTTTCAAAGTTATTATTTTAAAGTTATTTTTTGACGATTCGAAAAGGTCTACGCCAAATATTTTACCTTCGAATATACACGAACTCGTAGGAGTTGTGACATTTTTCATATTCGTTGCAAACCCCAAGATGTCGCTTCCCAATATGATTTTTTCGTCCATCTGTTTTGGGAGTTCCTTTTTAGCAGATTCAAGAGGCATTGTCTTTTCTTTTATAGTTGCTGGCTCACTTTTTTTTACGGGTTCCAAATTGGCAGGAAGACTATTTTCGATTTCGTTAAAATCGTATTCTGGAATAGGCACTTCGTCGTCGAACGCAAAAAAGGCATCGTCTATATAAGCATTATTCTCGTCTTCTTCTGGAATGTATTCTGGGATTTCCCCATAATCGACAAAGTTTAAGTCATCTTCTTCATCAGCTTTTATAGCTGCATTTTGAGGCTTCATCATCGATTTTTCATCTGTTTCCATGATGCTTCTTATCGTTAGTACCAAAGAATGCATATAAGAATCGTTTTGAACGCTTCCTTTGAATTTGTACCAATTGTCTACTTTTAAATTTTTAAGAAGAAACGAATAGACAGCGGTGTCGGTCGTAAAGAGTTTGCAAGTAAAAGGCGTTTCACCGTCCGATACTTTAAGCGTGAATATTTTATAATCGGACCTTTGAGATTCGATAGCTTTGATGTCCGTTATATAGGCGACTATCGCTACTCCCCTTTTTTCATCTGTAATGTCTTTTATTCTGGTAATCCTCGAGTCATCAAACGGAACACCGAATAGAGCACTACCCTTTATCTCTAAAACAGGTTTGTTCTTTTTTTCTTCATAGGCAATCGTATTTGTTTTAACCGTATTAGAAATATTCGTTTTAAGGTTTTTAATCTCTTCTTTTACTTTATTTCTCTTGACTTCATTTATAGCAGTTTCGATAGAGACATCTGGCAATCCCATATCGCTTAACCACGAGATTATTTTGTCTTTTTTCGATTTTATCAGATTGTTTTCGACGCTGTTTGTCACTTCTAAAGTGGCTAGACGGTCTTTAATCGTTATTTCATTTCCTTTTAAACTTCTCAAAGCAGGACTTTTGGAACTTAATAGTTCAAGATAGTATTTTAGGTAAGACAAAATGTCTTCATCACTAATCGATTTAAAGGTTATATCTATTTCGACCGATTTGATGTCGTCAAATCCATTTTTACTCATCTTTCTAAGTAGGGATAGAGCTTCTACATCTATCGGCTTTTCATCTTCTAAATAGACTGTCCAAGTCTTATCTAATTTGTGCACTACTACTTTATTTACAGCAGTTTTTTCGAAGGGTTTTCTATTTGTGAAGTTTATTTTATCGAAAAATTTGTCCAATGCCCCTGCCATAAACTCCACATCCTTCACTCGGTTATTTTTAATCCATGTTAATTGTAACAAATTAATCTTTAAAAGGGAATACATTTTACATCAAAAAAATCGTTTAAATTTTGAAACTCACATTCTTAAGGCTTTTATTTTTAAATGGGTTTACACATTCAATTTGACACTTTTTTACTAATAGGAATGAATAGCATAAAAGGAGATTTAATTTAGTGCTTTTCATAATCTTTTTTTAATTGTATACTTATTTTAGGGAGCGATGATATTATGAAGAAAGACTTCATGGTAGTAATACTGGGAGCAGATGAGAATACTTACGGTTTTGCTAGGTTTTTTCACGAGAATTATGGAATATGTCCGATAGCTTATTCGACTAAGTTACTAGAGGTTTGTAAGAATACCGATATAGTCGACATCAATATAGATGAAAAATTACACGATACTAAACATTTAGTGAGCGTGTTAACCGATTTAGCTGTGAGATTAAAGAAAGAATATAAAAAGTTAATTTTAATTCCCTGTTCAGACTTTTATTTGGAGCTATTGGTTAAAAAGCAAGAAGATTTAAAGGATTACGAAAATGTTTTTATAAGTTATTCCGAGTTTAAGACTTTTAACGACAAGGTCAAATTTTACGAATTGTGCAGTAAATACGATTTGCCATATCCAAAGACTGTCGTATTGACTTCTAACAATTATAAGGAAAAAATAAAAGAGGTTAAATTTCCCTATCCCTTCATTTTAAAACCGGCAAATTCTAATTCTATCGAATATCTCGATGCTTTAATAGATGGGAAAGAAAAAGTTTATTATATAAACGACGCAGAGGAGCTTTTAGAAAAAGTTGAAACCATCTACAATTCGAATTATCAGAAAGAACTTTTGGTTCAAGAATTTATACGTGGAAGGGATGTCAATAATCGGGTTTTAAACGTCTACTCGGATAGGCACGGGAAAGTGAGATTGATGTCTTTAGGCGAGCCGATTTTAGAAGAGTATCATCCTGCCACTTTTGGAAATTATGCGGCGATTATTTCGAGCACCGAAAAGCCTTTGATAATGGATAAGATAAAGAACTTTTTGGAAGCTATTAAGTTTACAGGAGCAGCTAATTTCGATTTGAAAATAGACGATGTGACCAAGGAATACTATATATTTGAAATAAATCCTAGACCTGGTAGGAGTTCTTATTATACGACTTGTGCTGGTGTACCACTTGGACAAGCTTATGTCGACGATTTGATTTTAGGGAAAATCGATGATGTCTCATATAACGAAAAAGAGATATTATGGCTCAATGTTCCTATGTGTTTGGTCAAAAAATATGTGAAAGATGAAGAAACTTTAAAAAGGCTTAAAAAAATCAAAAAACAAAAAGGCGTCTACCATACTCTTTTTTATAAAAAAGACAGTTCTCTTAAAAGAAAGTTTTTCTGTTATTTGCAGTATGCAAGAAAAATACATTACTATCCAAAGTATTATATAGATAAAAAATAGATTGATTCTTTAATATTAAAAATCGACACGAAAAGATGTTATTTCGTGTCTTTTGTTTTGATTATTTTATATTCTTCTATCAAATCGTCTATCGATTTAGTGGCATTGGCACTCGAAGGACTAGATAGGTAGACTCCTTCTATTTTTGTATGGTCTTTTAGATATTTATTATATAAGTTGTAAGACGTTTTACCGAGTAGGAAAATCCGTGTTATTTTGGTCTTTTTGATTAGAGATGGAATGTCATTTACGACGACGTTTTTAATCGAACTGTCGCTAGAAGAGGATATGTCGCAAGAAGCGATTACATCCCAAAGAGCAAGGTGATGTGTTAGTATGAATTTTTTATAGTCGGTGGTGTCGGTTTCATAAATGGCTTCCATTATTTTCCAAAATCTGTTTTGTTTGTGTCCATAGTACTTTCCTATTTTTCTAGAAGTAGTGCTCGGCATGGAACCCAATATTAAAGTATCGCTATTTTTATCATAAATGGGTTCTAAAGTATGCGTTACTCTATTCATGGTTATCTATATAGAAGGCATAGTATTCATCATATGTGATATCGAGTGTTTCAATAGCTTTTGCTACATCTTTTCCCACATATCTATAATGCCACGATTCCGGTGCGTATCCCGTCATGTATTCTAAACCTTCTTTATATCTTTCTATGAAACCGTATTCGCTCGCATGAGCCTGTAACCATGAATAAGCTTTTGTCTCTTTAAAAGTGTTCGTATAGGCGTTATAGGTTAGGATATCTAAAGCTAGTCCCGTTTCATGTTCGCTGTGCCCTTCTCTAGCGGCAAATTCATCGGCATATTCTATACCCTTTTTATTTTTAAAGTCATCGTAGACAGATTTTTGGCTTTCTTTTGTTCTATATCCAGATGTGAGAATCAGTGTAATATCGTCTTTTTTAGCTGCATTAGCCATTTCTATGAATGCTTTATAGCAAGTTTCTTCGGCTTTTACTTCTCCATATGCATAGGTTTTAGAAAACGTTTTAATCGAACTTGGTGTATAATCATCTGGCAATTTGTAAAATTTATTCACGAGTACTAGTTCATTTTTGGAAGTGTCCGTTATTATGGGGTCTTGATACCAAGGACGAGTGGCACTTACGTTTACAAGGCTAACGATATCTTTAAAGGATTTTTTGTCATTCTTTGAATAGAAATCTAGATACTTATGTAAATATTTGTCTATATAAAACTTCTCCCCTATTATTTTTTTTAAGTAGTCGTACTTGTCTTCTTCTAATATGTAGTCAAGATTTTCTTTTGATAGTTTTTCTTCTATAAGTTTGTAGGTTTCTAAGTCATAACCTTTAGAGAGTATTTTATATTCTAAGGTCGTCCTGTATTTTTGATAATTTTTGTATCTCACTCCTCCATAGATTAACCCTATTATGAGAACGATTAAAACTATGATTAGTTTAAATTTATTTTTAAGTTTAAACTTAGTTTTTGTAGCCATATTCTTCACCATTTAAAGTTTATCATTAAATGGTATTTTTGTTAAGTGAATTTGCATTTTTTTTGGTAATTTGGTACAATATGACCGAGTGAGTGAGGGGTGAAGAAATGTTACCTAAATTGAAAATTTTAGATGAAAAGAATAAAACGCTTAGAACTATAAGCAAGGCTGTTAGCTTTCCTCTAAGCGATAAGGATAAAAAAATGATCGATGACTCTTTAAAGTATTTGGAGATGAGCCAAATCGAAGAGTATTCGGAAAAGTATAATTTGCGACCCGGTATGGGGCTTGCATTTATTCAGTTAGGAGTTCCCAAAAGAATTTTTGTTATAGTAGATGAAGTCGATCAAGGTAAGTTCGAGCACTACGTAATCATAAATCCTAAGATAATATCTCATAGTGAGGAACTCGTATACGTAGAGGAAGGAGAAGGCTGCCTTTCGGTTAATAGACCCGTTGAAGGTATAGTGCCACGGTATGCAAGAGTCAAAGTAGAAGCTCAAGATATTGACGGCAACGTTTGTACGTATCGTTTGAGAGAGGATTTATCGGTTGCTTTTCAGCATGAACTAGACCATTTAGACGGAATCTTATTTGTCGATAAAATAGACCCTAAAAATCCTTATAAGGATAAAGAAAAAATGCGTTCATTATAAAAAAGGCTACGAACCTGAAGTGTACAAAATAGTTTTCACTTCAAACTTATAGTCTTTTTTTTCTTTGATTTTATAATGCATTATATATAAAATCGATTATAAATAACAGGGAAAAAATATATACCACAATCGGAATATCTCTATGTTTATTGTTTACGACATTGCATATTACGTAGAACAAAAATCCGATTTCGATACCTGCTGTTATAGAATAAGCAAACGGCATAATCACTATTGTAAAAAATGCTGGCAATGCTATATTATAGTCATCCCAATTTATACTTTTAACGGAACCAATCATCGATACACCTATTAATATGAGAACTGGTGAAACTGCAGCAAGTGGCACACAAGCGATTATTGGCGAGATAAATAAGGCTAATAAGAAGCACATAGCTGCCGTAACAGCTGTAAGTCCAGTTCTTCCCCCTACTTCAATTCCCGCACTGCTTTCTACGTAAGTCGAAACATTGCTGGTTCCAAGCAAAGCCCCCACACTTGTGGCAATAGAGTCAGCAAACAAAGCTCTTTCTAGATTTTCTGGCATATTTCCATTTTTGTCAACTTTGAAAATTCCGGATTTTTTACCGGTTCCAATAAATGTTCCTATGGTATCAAAAATATCGGAAATACAAAGTGTAAAAATCGTCATAAAAACGGTAATCAATCCGGCTTTGGTTGTCAATAGTCCTACAAAATCTAGTTTAAAAAAAGTCGGTTCAATAGAAGGTAAAATCGTATAATTAGAAAAATCTGGAAGAGCGGTCACTCCTAGAGGTATTCCTATTAAGGTAGTTGCAATTATGCCTATTAGGTAAGCACCCTTGACTTTTTTAATCACCAAAATGCTCGTTATGAATAAGCCGATTAGTGCTAATATTATCGTCGGCTCATTAAAGGTTACTAAACTCGGAATGGTAGTGCTTCCACTCGCTATTCCGTTTACAACGTTTTCTACGGAAAACTGTAAAAAGTTAGCGTTTCTGAAGCCTGTATAAGCTATGAATAACCCTATTCCAACTGTAATGGCATCCTGTAAGAAAACGGGAATCGCTTTTATAAGTTTTTTACGGATACTCGTTGCTGTGACTAAAATATTGATAAGTCCACAAATGAAAACCATTGCTAAGGCCTGTTGCCAAGAAAAGCCTAAACTTCCGCATATCGTATAAGTAAACAGTGCATTAAGACCGAGCCCCGCACTTTGGACATAGGGAACATTTGCAACTAGTCCAAGTATGAGGGTACCTATAATCGATGCAAAAATCGTTGCTGTATATACTGCATTATAATCCATGCCGGTTTGTGAAAGTATTTTCGGATTGATAAATATTATATATGATATCGCTATAAATGTCGTCAGTCCAGCTAGCATTTCTGTCATTATATCAGTGCCATTTTCTTTTAATTTAAATATCTTCTCAAACATATCGTTACTTCCTTTTATATCTAAAACGTCATAGCAAATCTCTTACTATAATCATCTATGATTATATAATAAATGGCAGGTAATTTCAAATTTATTATCTCAGATTTAAAGTGTTACGTAAATGTTAGGTAATAGAAAATTGTATAATAAAAACCCCATTATTGGGGATTAATTCTTTATGGCGGAGTAGGAGAGATTTGAACTCTCGCGCCAGTTTCCCGACCTACACCCTTAGCAGGGGCGCCTCTTCAGCCTCTTGAGTACTACTCCATAAAGGACAAACTAATTTTATCTAATTTTGTCCACATAGTCAAGATTATTTTATATTTAATACACTTTTTCCAACCGTCAAAGGCTTTCCTTTTAATTCGGCTAATTCGCTTACCGATACCACTTGGTAGCCTTCTTTATATAAGGCTGGCAACACATTTTCGACAGCTTCAAGTGTCGATGCATAAAGGCTATGCATGAGGACTATCGAACCGTCTTTTTTAGATTTCATTATCTCATCGTATACTTTTTTAGCGTTTCTCGTCTTCCAATCGAGGGTGTCTATGTCCCAAAGAACAATGGGCATTCCCACTTGAACTTGGACTCTAGAATTTACTGCTCCATATGAAGGTCTCAACAATCCCATTTTTTTATTAGTCATTTCGTAGAATATATCGTTCGTCTTGGTGATTTGTTCTTTAATTTTCTCATTCGATAATCCAGCAAGCGATTTATGGTCATATGTGTGATTTCCCACTTCCATTCCCTTTTCGACCATTTTGTCGACACTTTTAGGAAAATTTTTAAGCCTATTTCCGACTAGGAAGAACGTCGCATTTGCATGGGCATCGACTAGGGCATCGATGATTTTTAAATCGTAGTTACTCGGTCCATCGTCAAAGGTAAATGCTATTGCTTTTTTATTTGGGTCGAGTTTATACTTTTCGTTTTCATAGGCATCGTCCAAATGGACTTCATAATTCATCAAATTTTTAACTTCGTTATAGTTTATTTTAATCGTTGCATTTCCATATTCAGCTGATTTATAGTAACCGATTATTTCATTAGATTTAATATCGTATACAGATGATGAAAAGTCTATATCTTTGGTGTGGAATTTTGGATATTTTAGATTTAAAAGCCTTTTCGATTCTTCTATGAATTTATCATAGTCTTTTACTAACGATTTAAAACTCTCTTCTTTATATGTCTTATGGTTAAAGACCATGTTTTTAGGTGTACCACAATTTAGAAAAAGATTTAATCTAGACGCATCAATGCCATATATATTGTAATCCAAATATGTACATGAGTTTTCTTTTATGTAATCGTCGACGTATGCATTTAGTTTTTCATATTTTCCAAATACCGGCTTTTTAAATCCATTAGTATCCTCTTCTGTAGTTTTTATATCTTCTTCTAAGGATACTGGCACTTCGTCGTAACGTATGTTATAAGTTCCCTTACTATCTACATAGGCAATTTGGTCTAAGTGAGCAGTCGATATGTCGATTACTAGGACTTTTAATAGCATTGCAAATATCAATGCGTAAGTATATCTAGATAGAATTTTTAAAAATGTACTACTCATAATTACAACCTCATTTCCATTATACCATTATTTTGTCCAAAAAGTATAAAAAAAATGAGAATTTTAATACAATTTAAGCATTTTATTAAGAATTCTCTTTTATATTTCAAATAAATATAAATTTTCGATGTATTTTTCCCTAAAAGGTCTAGTTTTTATAAATTCCCCTCCTAAATGTTTATAGAATTCATTTGCGGGATTACCATTAATGCAACCGATTATTATCTTATTTATCCCCTTGTTCTTAATTTTATTTTTGGCAAATTCATAGAGCCTTTTTCCATAGCTAGCACTCTGATATTCTTTCAATATATAAAGAGAATAAATTTCGGCTGCGTTTAAGTAGTCGTTACTTTTTAATTCAAAATATACCCCCCTATTATTTTGTTTTTTAAAGTCAAAACATAATAGTCTTTTTGGGAGTCTATACTATTGTTAAGTCTTATAGCTGAATTTTTAACATTGGCTTTAATGCATATGCTCTTACTTTTTGTTCAGTATGAAACTTGATTTTAAGTCCATTAACAAGTTTATATTTAACACAAGCAAAATTACATATCATATCTACTTTTTTTAACTCCTCACTTATTAAAGTTCTTTAGTTTCTATTGTCATATAAATCACTCATCCCTTTCTTTAAACAACAAAAAACTAACTATTTCTAGTTAGAAATTTATTACTCTCAAACAAAAAGTTCGAGTTTCCTATCTATATATGGTGCAGGTAACAGGACTTGAACCTGCACGGTATAACCACTAGATCCTAAGTCTAGCGCGTCTGCCAGTTCCGCCATACCTGCAAAAAAATGGTGGATCTTGTAGGACTCGAACCTACGACCGCCCGGTTATGAGCCGGATGCTCTAACCAACTGAGCTAAAGATCCATCGACTCTTTAATGATACATTAAATGACTCTTTTAGTCAAGAGTTTTCTTTAAAAAATTTAACAGGAAATCGTCATAAAAAATTTTGATATTTAAGGTATTTTTTTTAAAAAATTTATATGAAAAAAAGAAAAGAAATCTTCTTCATCTTTTTAAAAATTCATCGAGTTCCCCTTTTTCGTAGAAGTTAACATCTTCCAATTTTTCGATTCCTCGTACGGGTAAAAAGACCGAAAGTTTTACTCTTTCATAATTGCATTCAGTACAACGATACTTGATAATACCACATCCATAATATCCTGTCGGGATGTCGGACTTTTTTTCTATTTTAATCAAATTATCTGTGAAATATTTTGCGTCTTCACGAGGAGTATAATGACTCACTAATACTGGTAACATATAAAGTTGTTTTTTTTCCACTTCCATAGGATTTGTACAATTTTTGCACCAATCAGCGTGGAAAGGTGCTCGCATTTTTCTAATGATATTCATATTATTTCGATTTCTTTTTGGCTTCTTCTATCATTTTAACCATTAAATCAGCTTTTGATATGCCTGTTAAAATGTAATCGGAATCCATGCGGAACCTTTGATTTGATGTGAACGTATCTACTCTTATTTTAATATCATCTACTACGAAGAGAAAGCTTACACGGCTACTACCTTCCATGAACCCTACTCCGCCTTTTCCGTCATCGACCCAAGCTTTTTCAACCTTTGAAGCTGGAACTATATAAGTTTTCGTCGGATTCCAGAAGAATACTAGACCAATTTTACCATTTTCAGTGTCGATGAATACAGTTTTTCCTCTTCCATAAAAGGTATGATTTCTTTTAAATCCTGACTCGTCCAATACTTTTTCGAATTTTTTGTATTTTTGTTTATATAAAATGCTTCCTCCGAACGTCCACCAAATAAAAGATAGAGCAGTCGGTACCATAAAAAGAATTACAGCCATCGTTCCTTTTGGAAAAAAGGCAATACCTAAACCAAAGCAAGCTGCACACACTATTATAGGAATAAAGATATATCCCAATAAATAAATTATATTAATTTTTTTGATTTTTTCTTCCATTTTCTATTACTTCCTTCTTTAAAAATTTTTAATCCCACTCGTTTTTTTGGAGTTTTTTAGGTGGGAATATATAAGGGAAAATTCCCAATTTTGAACCTATCATATGAAATATGGGGAAAAGTATAGCGATAATTAGAAGTTCGATCAGTATTACAGGTCCTTCTATAAAGGATTCCCTACTTTGAATAGCTGCTTCTCCCACCATATCTATATAGAAATCTTTTCTATCTAACGGTTCTTTATATTCTATTTGTTCTAAAAATGTCTTTTCTAAAGTCAAATCTTCTTTTATGATTTTTCCCACAGGTAAAATCGAATCGCTTTTGGAGTATATATCTTCATCATTTTTTATAACCGATTCAAAATTGATACGAGCCGCTACTTTTTCCCCAGACGGCAGAGTAAGTGCATACATATAAAAATTTTTATAAAAACCTGCTCCTTTGTTTTTGTATTCGATACCGGGTGAGATTACCGTAAAAGTGTCATGGCTCAATAAATCTTCGATGTTTTGAGCTCGAAAGATATCTTCAGTAGCTATGCCACCTACATTATTTTCTTCTACTTTGTGCTCTTCCATATGGTCTTCATACTTATCTTCTAAATAATTATTGACGATTTTACTAGCACCATAAGCGATTCCAAAACTCAATAACAGACAAAGCCACATATCGAATCTTAAAAAGTGTACTCTCAATTTAAACATCCTTCCTAAAACTAATATATGTAATAAAACTATTTAAACTTCTAAAATCGACCACTCCTTTTAAACTATATAAAATTATAGCACAAAGTTTACAATTTGTTTATAACTAATTTGTATTTTTTTTTAAAGTTTCATATAATGGAAAGTAGTTTTATTGCTGAAAAGCGATTAAAATTACACTTCGGCCCCAAAAAGGACTTGATTTTAGGAAAATAATGTATTATACTTTTATTCCGTTTGGAAAGGAGCTGATTTTTGTGAGATTAGTTGTTTTAAAAAATGATTTAGAAGAATTCTTGAATCAAATTAATATGATAGTATCAAATGGATTTGATGCCACTGTTTTAATGCATGGCTATTATGCTGTCGTTTATGCCTATAGCGATAGAGAAAGTGTAAGAAGAGGCATCATTAGCAAATTGAAAACTATCAAGATGCGTGAACAAAATCTTCGTGCACTTAGAAGAGATGCTGAACTATCAGATTTAGAATTCGGTCGAATAAGTGCCTGTGACCCTGAAACTATTGCTGATTGTTGTTTAGAAGAAGGAGTCATAGCACTTCCTAAAAGTAAAGCTATGTAATAAATAAAAAGACTTCTACTTTAATCATTTGGAAGTCTTTTTATTTATTAAGCATATTTAATAAATCTATTTTAAACATATCTTTCGCTTCGTTTTGTTTGCTTATCATAACTCCTTTATAAGTAGTAAGCTCAGCCATGTGACCTTCTAGTAAAATATCAGAAGGCGTTATTGTATCCAACATTACTGTATTTTGTTTAGTATAGACGATGTAATGCAGTTTTATGTCGCCATGGACCTGACTAAACATATGGTCACTCGGAAGCTTTAACTCATAAACTACCGTTCCGTCTTTTTTGCTAGCCGAAACCTTTTCTCCTAAGAAGTTTCCACTTCTTAAAGCTGGATAATATTCGAAGTTTAATTTCTTATAGGCAAGCATATTATACTTCTTTAAAGCTCTTTCGAGTTTATGATATTCATTTTCATTAACGTAGTCGAGAATGTATCCTTTCATAAAAATCCCCCTTTATTCCCTTAATTGGCGTGTATTCTAGCACACTTTGTCTATTTTGTCAAATTTGGGTATTTTTTTATTCTATTTTATAATTTTAGTATAGCATTTTGGGATTGTTAAATCAATTTGTTATGTGTAGAAAAACGTCTTCTTTACATAGATTTTTAATACTTTAGAACTTGTAAAAGCATTTTTAAATCAAATAGGTTATAAACTTTTAATATATAAAATGGCATCTCATTTTTTCTTGCAAAAACTCTATTTGCTTGTTAAACTATTAACTAACTTTAGGAGGAAGTCTTGAATTTAATAAACAAACAAGACGAATTAATTTATAGGAGGCTTGTAGCTCTTCGTGATATATTTTCTTTATCTTTCGATTTGCACGTATATAGTAAGTTTTTGGAAGCTTTAGATAATAAGGCTCAAAGCGATGAGTTTAAAAAATTTCTTTTATCCATTATGATAAAAAGGCATCTTAAAAGCTGCATTAAAAACTTTCTCGTCGGTCTAGTAGATCCTTCTCCAACTAGAAAAGAAGTAGATAACATTTTATGCGATGCAAGAGGTCTTATAAGTAAATACGATAATGTTCAAGCACTTATTAATCCCGATACTTATTCTATGCTTTTAAATGGAGCATATAGGGATGTTTTTTCCAAGAAAAGATGAGAGTGCTACTACTAGATATATAATTCTTTCTTCATTAAGTGAAGCTGGTTTTTGTGACGTCGAGTCAGTCTTAAGTTTTATAGACGAGTCATTTAGTCGTGTTGCTTCGTATGAAACATACAGTTTAGATTTAATGCTTTATAATGTAGTAGCAGCTTGTACATATGCTTGCCCATTAGAAGCTTGGGCTAAACAATTTATGGAAGCGTTTATAAAAATAGAAGATTATGAAATATATATGCATAGAATTTTGGTACAAGCAAAAAGAAAATTTCACGGAAGTATCATAGTTCTTTTAAAAGAAGCTTATTCTTCTTGCAAAGCGGGAACATCTAAAAGTAGTGGCAGTGCCATGAAAATAGAGCCTGTTAAAACAGACTCATAAGATACGTTCAGCTCGTAATAAACAAAATGATATAATCGGTTATTTGCCGTGAAACGAGTGCACCTTTTTGAAAGGTGCTTTTAAAATGTTTTAATGTCTTTAGAGTAAAGATTTTTCAAACAAAATAAAAA
>CANDHX010000006.1 GCA_947384645.1 uncultured Mycoplasmatota bacterium
GTCATCCTACCTAAGTTCATTGTTCTTCACCAACACTATTTGACAAAGAACCAAATAAAATCTACCCGGTATAATAATAATTAGAGGATAAAATTTAAAAAAGATAAAAAGAAAGGCAAGTGATACACGATTAGAAGGAAGTGAAATATTGAAAACGGCTAGTTCAAAAGAAAGAATTAGTAAAGAATTTATAACTTGTCGAGTAGATCAAATGTTTAAAACAGTCGTAATCGATGAAAAAAATCCCAAAATATTAGAAGCTTTGCTCTCTTGTATTATAGGAGGTAATCCAAAAATTAAATCTTGGCCTAGCACTGTCATTACAAATACGACCTCTAAAGAAAAAGCTAAAAATAGGGATCTAGTCGTCATCCTAGACGTAATTTACATCAATTTAGAAGTAGAAACAGGTCTTGGAAAAGTAGTTAGAAGCCAACTGTTTACCTACCATGCATCGATGTGGAAACAAAGCATACTAAAAGGCGAAAAGTACGATACGAAAACTCTCATTTTACAAATAGTTCTCCAGTTTGGTCTGAGTCCCAAAGGACAAGTCATGAGAGAATACAAAATGCAATCGATTGAAGAAAAGACGGGCAAGATAGATACATGGATAGAAAATTTCAAAACGATTGAGGTTAATATGGCAAGACTAAAAAAATTGTGGTATGATAATTCTAATGAAGACATCGAGAAATACAAATACTTGATGATGCTCGACATGAATAAAGAAGAACTCACGAGTCTTCGAAGAAAAAAGGAGAGTGATGTAATTCACATACTTTATCGGCAAATTCTTCCACTATTTCACTCTAAACCTAACACAAGAAGAGATTAAGTTACTAGGAATATAGTTTTACTAAAATAGACAAAAATTGTATAACCCTAAAATTTTCTAATGATAATTCGATTTAGAAACAGATAAAACAAACGTTTAAAAATATATTAAGAAGCCCTCAGAGGCTTCTTTTTTCTAAATGTTTTGACAGATTAATAAAAAAGTTTGTATAATGTTATTGAAAGTAAAGGAAGGAAATTAACATTATGAAAAAGATAACTATGTTCGGCTTATTATTATGTTTAATAATGCCCATAACAATATATGCCAAAGTAGAAAATCCTAAATACAAAATAACAAACGTATATTCATCTATCGAAATTGATATGATAGGAAGTCTACACGTCAAAGAAGCCATAGTTGTTAAAGGCTCTTTAAACGGATTTAGAAGGGAAATAGAGTACAAAAATAGTGATGCTAATGCATGGAATCCAGGCGATGATATATTCGAAAATACAGCCTTTTACAATGCAAGAGGAGTATCCTTAAAAAAAGCCTCTGCTAAAAAAATCAAAGAAGAAAACATAGGTTGGAATTTATTAAATGCAACTTATGAAGACTTTGAAAAAAAAGATGTAGCTATACCGGGAGACGAAAAAACATATACAGTATCGAAAAACAAAAATGGTGAAGAATATAAAATCTTCAACGAAAATAGTTCAGAATATATGGTTTACTACTTCGACTATTTTATCAACCAAGCAGTAGTTCTCCATAACGATGTAGCAGAATTATACTATACAGTTTTTGAATTAGACGAAGATGTCAAAAATTTAAATGTCCAAGTCACTACTCAAGGAAGTTCAAAAAAAGATAACTTTAGAGTTTGGGCACACGGTTCGATGAATGGAAAACTCTCTCCCATTAAGACGGACGAAGACGAAGAAGAATACGAGGGTGCAATAATAACTATAGATGATTATAAAAAAGAGGACATCGTAGAGATAAGAATGCTTTTTGATAAATCCTTGGTATCCTTGATATCAGATGTTTTAAACGAAAGTGAACAAGACGCCTTAGAAAAAATAGAAGAAATCGAGCAAAAAAAATACGCCGAAGCAGACAGAGAAAAAAAATACATTAAAACAGTCTTTTACGTCTTTCTAGCCGTTACAGGACTATACATAGTATTCGAAATAATACTTTGGATATATATGTATAAAAAATACGATAAAGAGTATAAGATAGGGTTTGATGCAAAATACTATAGAGAATTTACTGGAGACTACGAAGTAGAAGTCATCGATTATCTTATGAAAAAAGATATAACAGTAGATGCCTTAAATGCTTCAATCATGAATTTAATATATAAAAAGAATATATCTATAGAAGAAAATCCAGCCGACAAGAAAAATTTAACCTTAATATTGCAAAATAGGGACTCAGCAACCGAACAAGAAAAGATATTGTTAGAACTTTTATTCGACCTCATAGGTAAAGAAAACAGAGTAACCCTAAAAGAGATAGAAAAGTATTCTAAAAAATACGAAACAGCTGAATTATTTGAAAAGAAATATTCCGATTGGAAACTATCTGTCACAAGAGAAGCCAAAAAAGAACAGTTTTTTGAAGAACATATAACTCCCAAAGCAGTAGGAATTGCATACTTCTTCTTTGGTCTTGTAATTATGGGCTTGATGATTAGTTTTAACGTACAGATAATACCTTTCTATATAATCATTTTCATAAGTGGCATCTGTTTTGTAATTTATACTTGCTCATTTAAAAAATGGACTCAAAAGGGAAGAGAACATTACTTGAAATGGACTGCCTTCAAACAGTTCTTACTGGACTTCGGTTCTTTTAAAGATAAAGAGATACCCGAAATAGCCTTATGGGATAAGTACTTAGTCTATGCAACTGTTTTTGGAATAGCTAACCAAGTAGAGAAGGCTATGAATATATATATCACGACTATGGGTGTCGATGAGGCTACATTTACTCCAGGAATATTCTATCACAGAAACATCTACATCTCAGATACGATAGGAAATTCGATAAGTATGGCCCACACTAACTCAATCTCGACCATTAATATGTCGAATGTAAGTTCTACTATCGGCGGTGGAAGTGGTTTTGGTGGCGGCTTCGGCGGAGGCGGCGGTAGTGCTGGCGGTGGCGGTGGCGGTGGAGGCTTTTAAGCCTTAGCCTTTGCTCTTTAAAACACTAGGAATAGACTTTCGGTTATTTGAACTATGCCAATGTCAATAGTACTGAAGGTGCAGTCGTTCCAGTCATAAATCTCACACCAAATTATTTCAAAAACCTAATTGGCACAGGAACGATGTCTGACCCTTTTAGAGCTGAAGGCGTTGAACCATAAACTTTATTAATAAAGTCGAAAATTAGATAACTTTGAAAAATTAGAAAGGAAAACGTTAAATGACAGAATCGACATAAAAAACTAAAAAACAGATATTTTTAAACTTCTCAAAAATTCCAAAAACTTATCTAAAAATACATCAATTATGATGTGTTTTTTTATACGACGTGCTATAATTATTCTAAGAAAAGAGGTACTCATATATGTCGCTGTTTTTACCCGATGTTTACCAAAAAAGCATATTCTCTATAAACTATGAAAGCTTAAAAAATGCTGGAATTAAGATAATATTATTCGATTTAGATAATACCATAGTTCCAATAAGTGCAACTGAACCGAACAAGAGGACTAAGGATTTATTCGACGGACTAAAAAAAATGGGTTTAAAACCTATCATAGTATCCAACAGCGGACAAAAAAGAGTAACTCCATTCAAAGAAGGACTCTTTGTCGATGCTGCATGCAATAGTCGTAAGCCACTTAAAAGGAAATATAAAAAAATATTAAACATATACGACGTAAAACCTAACGAAGTTGCAGCAGTTGGAGACCAAATATTAACCGATATTTATGGAGCTAACCGCATGGGTTTCACATCTATTTTGGTAAATCAAATAAGTACTAAAGACTTCCCATGGACAAAACTCAATAGATATATAGAAAACAAAATCTTAAATCACTATGCGAAAAGAGGTGTATTTAAGAAGGGGGAATACTATGAATAAGATATGTTATGGCTGTGGAGCGACTCTTCAATCTCTAGATAAAGAAAAAGAAGGCTTCATCATAGAAAAAAAACTAGAAGAAGGCATTTACTGCGAAAGATGCTTTAAAATGATCCACTATGGAGAAAAAAAATCTTCTCTCACGCCAAAAAAGACAGAGGACATAATAAAAACGATCAATAAAAATGCCAAATGCGTTTTCTTCATAATCGACTTCATTAACATCTTCGACGAAGTAATAGACCTATATAAAAAAATTAAAGTATCTAAAACTCTCATAATATCCAAAAGCGACATCATACCTAAAAACGTATCCTTTAATCAGATTAGAAACTATTTAAAAGTAACATACGACGTGAAAGAACCCATTATATTTACTTCGAAAAAGAGCAACTTAAATACTCTATATAAAAATCTTTATGAAAAAAAGGAAGTCTATTTTTTAGGACTTACAAATGCCGGCAAGAGCACTTTAATAAATGCCATACTCGATAGAGAGAACTCTAGTATGAATAGACTAACAACTTCTTATAAAGAGAATACTACCCAAGATTTCCTAAGGATAAAACTGCCCTTTATTACTTTAATAGACTCGCCTGGATTTAAAATAGATAACTTCGAAGTAGATAAGACTTCCAATATAGATGATGAAATCAAACCTATTACCTATCAAAACAAACTAGTCTGCACTTATAACATAGGAAATTTTATAAAATTTAAAATAGAAGGAAAGACTTCTTTAATATTCTATTTTAGTAAACACTTAAAAATAGAAAGATTTTACAATAAAGAAATAATTGGTACGACTTTCAAATTGGGAGCCAATAAAGACTTAGTCATATGCGGTTTGGGCTTCATCAAAACGACGGAAAAAGTTAACATAACGGTTTCTGAAGATTTGATGAAATACATAAATATTAGACCGAGCATTGTAGGGGGAAATTATGAGTAAAATTAAGGTTATGAGCGAGCACCTTTCGAATAAAATTGCCGCTGGCGAAGTAATCGAGAGGATATCGTCCGTCGTTAAAGAATTAGTCGAAAATGCTATCGATGCCAAAGCTAAAAATATAAAAATAGAATTAAAAGATGCCGGTAAAAGAGAGATACGAGTGATAGATGACGGTATAGGTATGGACGAAGAAGACGCCATATCTTGTTTTAAAAGACACGCCACATCTAAACTCTATAAAGATGACGACTTATTCTTCATAAATACTCTTGGATTTAGAGGAGAAGCTCTTCCTTCGATTGCCGCAGTCTCGGAAGTCTCGCTAGAAACCTATAACGGTATCATTGGCACGCTAGTAAGAGTCAAGGGTGGAGAAATAAAAGAAACAGGCATAGCTCCTTCGAGACAAGGAACGATTATCACAGTAACTAATCTTTTTTACAATACACCGGCTCGCTTAAAGTATTTAAAAAGTGAGCCTTCAGAGCTCGCCAACGTCACATCTTTTATAGAAAAACTCGCACTATCTAATCCTAGCATCTCGTTCATTTTATCGAATAATGGACAAGTAACCGTAAGAACTACGGGAAGTAAAGACCTGCTTAAGACGATACACGAAATATACGGAAAAGAAGTAAGCTCCAACATGATACCACTTAAGGCTTCCACAGATGACTACGACATATCTGGATACATATCCATGCCCATAATACAGCGAAGCACGAGAAATTTTATGAACACGATTATAAACGGCAGAATAATTAAAAACATCGAATTAAATAAAATCATAAACGATGCCTACTACACATATAAACCGGATAACGCATATCCAATCGTCGTGATAAACATCGACACAGACCCGACCCTCATCGATGTCAATATCCACCCGTCAAAACAGGACATCAAATTTTCTAAGATGAAAGAGCTACGAGAATTGCTTACTTCTTCGATTAAAGAAGCACTATATAGCACGATGCTAATACCTGATGCGATATCTAAAAAAGAAAATAGCGAACGAGATATCCTGCAAGAAGACGATACCATAATGAGCTTATTGCCAAAGAGTCTTTTCATAAAAGAAGATATGGAAGACGAAACCGAAAGCAAAAACGAACCAGATATGCTCATCACGAGTGATACACTCGATAAAACGAGTACCCAAGAGTCACTTTTTAAAGAAAAGATAAGGAACGAAGAGATAAAATCTTTAGAACTATACCCAGTAGGTATAGCACTTGGTACTTACATAATAGCCGAAAACGAAGAAGGGGTCTATCTAATCGACCAACATGCCGCCGTCGAGCGAATAAATTACGAAAAGGTGTTAAAAGGACTCCTTACTAAAGAGTCTATTCCCATGCTAGTACCAATCACTATAGAATTATCCTCTAGTGAAGTATCGATTATCAAAGAAAAAATGCCTCATTTAAAGGATATGGGCTTTGAAATCGAGGAGTTTGGAATAAACACCTTTAAAATCGATGCCCATCCTGTATGGGTTAAAAAGGATAGAGAATATATAACGATTAGAACCGTGTTCGACTTGGTCATCGAAGAAGACGAGTTTGACCCACTTCGCTTTAACGACAAAGTAGCAGCGACGATTGCCTGTAAAAAAAGTCTCAAAGGCAACATGAGAATAACGCTCGAACTTGCCGACATCATCTTAAAAGACTTGGTCAAATGCGATAACCCATATAACTGCCCACACGGCAGACCGACTATAATAAAATTTACTAAATACGATTTAGAAAAAATGTTCAAAAGGGCGATGTAAAATGAAGATACAAAAAGAAAAAATAAACGGATATGACGTATTCATGTATAAGACTAAAAGATATACTACTATCAACATGCGATTTTTATTTCAAATGCCATATACCCAAAAAAATATTTATACGTGCGATATATTAGCGGAATACATGTTACATACTTCCAAAAAATATAAGACGAGAAAAGAAATCTCTAAAAGAAGAATGGAATTATACTCCATGCACTTTAGTATAAACAATTATAACGTCGGAGAAAAATTGATGGTAGAGGTTTCATACGATTTTTTTGACCCCGTACTGGTAAAAGACGATTATCTTAAAGATGCCATAGAATTTGCAGGCGATTTACTATTTGAACCTAATTTTATAGATGGCAATCTCGATAGCCAAGAGTTGAATAGAAGTCGAGAAAACTTGATTACAAACATCTCGGATTCTTTAGTAAACTCTCGCCAGAGAGCAAGAGATAAAATGTTAAAACTGGCCTTTGACGAGACCTACAAAGTAGAAGATTTGTTCAATACTAAAGAAGAAGTATACGAGCTATTCTCGAGCATCAAAGAAAAAGACATCATCGAAATGCACCAAAAATTGGTCGACGAATCCCTAGTCGGACTAGTCATAATGGGTAACATAAAAGACGAATACATGGATTATATAAAAGATAAATTCAAGTTTAAAAGCGTACGCCAATTAGATACGGATTATAAAGAAGCCTTAATAGTAAGCGAGAAGACTCCCTTTTATAATAGAGAAAAAGATAAATCTTCAAGCGAATCGATTCTCAAATGTATCTACTCGTGCCCAAAAAATAGCTTTAAAGAAGAATGCACTTATATCATGCTAATAAGGATGATTGGTTCAGTTGGTACCTTGATGCACAAAGTATTGAGAGAAGAACTAAAACTCGTCTATATGGTTGGACATAGTTATAATAAGAAAGCTAACTACATGACTCTTACTGCCTATATAGACTCTAAAAATGAAAAGAAAGCTCTAGAAGGATTCGACCTCGTCTTAAAAAGATTGGAAGACGAAGAATTATGTGAGAGTCTTTTAAACCTCGTAAAAGAGCAAAACAAATTTGACGAATACACATTCGATGAAAACAAAGGTAATCCTTTCTATGAATTATACGATTTATCTTTTGGCTTTGACGTATCTATCAAAAGAAGAAATCGCACCATGTCGAAAGTCACACCTTCTGACATCAGAAAAATCCTAAAAAAAATAGAGAAGAAGAAAGTATTATTCTATGAAGGAGTTAAAAAAAGATGAGAAAAGATTTTACTAAACATACCTTATCAAATGGAATAGATGTCTACCTATATAGAGATAAAAATTTAAAAAGAATGGTGGCATCCTATAATGTATTTTATGGCTTTGACGGATTTTATAACAACTTCACGTATGAAGGTAAAATGCGGGAAGTACCTTATGCGATGGCTCACTTCCTAGAACACACTCTCATCGAAAAGTCACGATTCGGCAACATGCTTTTAAATTTCAAAGATTTAAATTACGACTTCAACGGGAGCACTTATCCTGATATCACCTCTTACTATTTTGTAGGTATCAAAGATACTCTTGAGAGTCTCAAAAAACTGATATTGATGGTAGACAAACCGGTTTTTACCGAAGAAGACGTCGAAGATGTCAAAAGCGCCATTTTAGAAGAAGTCGCTAAAAACGACAACGAGCCTTATAAAATAGGTCATAATTTAAACAAACGAAACCTCTATTCGAGCTTTGAAAAAATTGCCAAGAGTAATAACAGTTTGGGGTCTATAGAGAGCACAAAAAGTATAACTTATGAAAATGCCAAATTGTGTTATGATGCGTTCTATAACGACGAAAATAAGTTTTTATGTATCGGTGGCTCTTTCGAAATAGATGAAATGATTGACTATTTGGAGAGCATCTATAAAGAAATAGAGTATCATCCGAATAGATTAGAACTAGAGAGCTTCGAAGAAGACGATATAAGAAATGGATATGAAGAAATCGAACTTCCTATAAGCGAGAACTTTTGTATAATCAGCTATAAAATGAAAAACGTCTTTAAAGAGAGCAAACTTTTTATCAATTTAGCACTCAATATATTTTTTAGACTCAAGTTTGGAAACGAAACAGAGTTTGTAAGTGAACTCATCAAAAAAGGTATCGTCATAGGTGGAATAGGGGGAGGAGCAAGCTTATATAGGGACGATATAATTTTTACCTTCTGTGCCGACGTCAAAGACAAAGATAGATTTATAAGAGCAATCGAAGACGAACTAAAAAATCCCCAAATCGACGAAAGCCTATTCGAACTCATAAAGAAAACTCTAAAAGTGAATGAACTTAATAAATTAGACTATATCTATCGAGCAATTTTAAGATTTCCAATAGATATAAACTATTCAGATAAACTTTATGATATGGATGTTTTAGATAAATGCAATATAGAAAAATTAAAAAGTATTATAGGTAGATTGGATTTTAATAAAAAGACCGTTACATTGTTAAAGAAAAAAGCGAATTAGATACTGAATTGTTCTAATTCACTTTTTTGTTCTTGAGCCTCTATTTCTTCTGAGGTTTTCTTTACGTTATCTAATCCTAACACTTGATAAGAATTCATTTTTTCATCGTCTAATTGGATTAATCTCAATATTTCATCGATTGATGTGTCGCCAGTTAAGACTTTTCTCAACCCGTCTTGTAGCATCGTCGTTATATTTGACATATCGGCAAACACTAGTTCTCTTAGTTTAGCTTTGCTCGTACCAGAAGATATGGCATCTTTAATTTCGTCGTTTATCATTAAAACTTCGTGAACGGGAATACGTCCCTTATAGCCACCATTGCACTCTGGACAACCAGTTCGCTCGTAGATTTCGTTGACATCTAAATTTAACGAATTTTTAAATATCTGCTTTTCATAATCCGTGGTAGGGCGAAGTTTCTTACATTTATTGCAAAGCCTTCTAGCTAGTTTCTGAGAGACAATTCCTGAAATGGCAGCACCTAATAAATAACGCTCGACATCCATATCTAAAAGTCTTTCAATCGTATTAAGAGAGTCGTTTGTATGGATAGTAGATAATACTAAGTGACCTGTAATAGCCGAACGTACTGCAATACGAGCTGTCTCTGTATCACGAATCTCACCAATCATAATGATATCGGGGTCCTGACGAAGAATACTTCTCAAAGCACTTCCGAAAGTCATTCCTATTTCGGAGTTGACCTGTACTTGGTTGATGCCTTCGATGTTCATCTCTATTGGGTCTTCGACAGTAATCAAGTTTCGATTTTCGGTATTTAGTCTTTGTAACATCGAATAAACGGTAGTCGATTTACCAGAACCAGTAGCACCAGTAACCAAAATTATGCCGTTTGGAATGGATATCATCTTTAAAATAGTCTCGTAGTTTTCTTTAGTAAATCCCAAATTTTCAAGACCGGCACTCGACATCGAATAATCCAAAATACGGATAACTATCTTCTCTCCCATATTAGTCGGCAAACAAGAGACACGCAAATCGACATTGGTATCGGCAATTAATCCTTTTATAGCTCCGTCCTGAGGAAGACGGGACTCCGTAATATTCATATTAGAGATAATCTTGACACGGGTGATCATGTTCTTTTTCATTGCGAGTGGAACTGCTGTATAGTCGTGCAAGTCTCCGTCTATTCTTATCCTTATGTGTATTCCTTCTTCGAAAGGGTCGAAATGGATATCGGAGGCACCTTTTTTAATCGCATCGACGACTATATCATTTACTATATCGACGATAGGTGTGTTATCGTAGTCGAAGGACTGAACGCTTTGAAATGTATCATCTGTTTCTTTCTTTTGCTCGGATGAAGTAGAGCTATCGAAATTGACGCTCTTAGCTTCCTCACTCAAAGAATTTTCTTGGCCTAATAGTTGTTCTTCAAACATTTCAATCACACCTTTTTTATTCTCATTATTAATTATAAACTATTACGCCAAATTTCACAATAGTATTATATAAATAAACTCGCATTTTTGACATTAAGATGTGAAATAAAAGTTAATCTTCTATCTTTTTAATCTGTCTAAAATTTATAGTTTTAGTTTTAAAATATACGTTTTTCTTTATGGGATCCAAATTTACTACATAATCGTTTAAAATCTTCAATTTTCCATCTTCGATATAAAAGCACTTTATTTTGGAACGTGTATAAAAAGAGGCTTTCAATATTTCTTCGGCTTCCTCGATTTCTTCCATAGAAAGAGTGGGAAGAGAAACGTTTTCTTCTTTGCTAATTAAAGTACTATTAGGTACTACTGCACTAAAAGGTTTCCATTTCTTCATCCCACGGTCCATCATTCTCTATGACCTCCTAATTTTTTATTGCGTTCAATCATAGTCGAATCTTTTAATAAATTAGACGCTTTAATAATGGAATTTTTTCCGTATTTATTTTTTATTTCATCGATAGTATTTTTGATGTTATCTTTCTTTATTTTATCGTCATAGGATTCGAATAGATTTAACTGTTCAGTATTATTATCCTCTAAACCTCCTAAACTTATACTCACCTTTCTAATAGGATAGTCTTCATAAAATTTCTGAAACATGGATAAACAGATACTTGTGATGACCTCTTCGTCGGCTGTCGATGCTGAAAGCCTTCTAGAGTGATAGAACCCTCCACCATACACTTTCGAATATCCTATACCAAACCCAATGACATTGCACTTTTTATGATGTCGTCTCAAACGAAAGCCTAAAACTTCGACCATTTCTTTTATTATGATGCCGATGTTGTCTTCGTTATAGTCTTTAAATAACACTTGTGAATGTCCATACGATTTATCTTTGGGATTTTCATTGAAATCTGCTATCCGTGCTAAGTCGATACCATTGGCATGATTCCAAAGCTCTTCTCCCATAATTCCAAACTTAGTCTTTAATTTCCTGATGTCGTATGCTGCCAAATCGCCAATCGTATTTATGCCCATGGCATTTAGGTTTCTTTGCATCCGATTTCCGATGCCCCAAAATTCTTTTAAAGGTGTAATCGGGAAAAACTTATTCGGTATGTCCTCATAACTCCATTTAGCTATGTTATCTTTTGTATGTTTTGCTTCGACATCCATTGCTACTTTGGCGATTAACATATTAGGGCCAATTCCAGCAGTACTTATGAGCCCCGTCTTTTTCTTAATAGTATCCATTATTTTTTTAGCTAACTCATAGTCTGTTAAATGGTATAACTTTAAATAATCTGTAACATCTAGAAAACACTCGTCGATAGAATATACGTGCAAATCTTCCTTACTCACAAAATCGAGATATATCGAAACGACTTTTTTACTGTACTCGACATAAAGACCCATGCGAGGAGGTACTGTTTGGTATTTAATTCTTTTAGGTATTTCATATATTCTCGAACGAGAAGCTACGCCAAGAGACTTCATATAAGGAGTGACAGCTAGAGTAATAGCTCCATTGCGTCCCGGCTCAGCTACCACTAAAGAAGTTTTAAAAGGGTCCAAATTCCTTTCGACGCATTCACAAGTGGCATAGAAAGACTTCATATCGATGACTATTATATTTCTTTTAGGCAACTTAGAATAATCGACCATTATAACCTCCTCCTTTTTTAAAAGTTTTTATCTATACTTATTATAGCTAATTCTATTCATTTTTGCACTCTTTACCTAATATAAAAAGTAGGATTTTCCTACTTTAAAAAAGTTCACTTTTGACTAAGCGTTTATTTATATTTATATTATATGTATATAAAAAGTTTAAATACTTCCTATCGAATATTAAAAACCTCAATGATGACAATGTAAATGAAAAAAATATTATTATATGATATGATATGATTACGTATGAAAGGTGCGATGAATATGTATGTGGAAGTATTAATCGAATATAAAGTAAAATCCTTAGATAGAACTTTTACATACCTCGTTCCAGACCACCTAAAAGATATCGTCAAAATAGGCATGAAAGTGAAGGTTCCCTTTGGACAAGGCGATTCTCTAATAAACGGTTTTATCACGAATATCAAATACGATTCAAATTTAGGAAACTTAAAATCGATTTTTGATGTTACCGATAGAGAATTAGTCCTAAACGAAGAACTTTTAAAACTTGGAGATTACATAAAAGATACGACTCTATGCACCTTGATAAGTGCCTATCAAACAATGCTGCCGTCGAGCTTGAAAATTAAAACTATTACATCTAACTACCAAAAACAAGACAGCTATTTGAAACTCAAAATGCCTAAAGAATTCATAAAAACCTATATTGAAGATGTACGAGGCGAAAGACAAAAAGAGCTCTTAGAAAGTTTATTAAGAGAAGAAAAAGTTTTAAAAAAAGATTATAGCCCAAGTGCAGTTAAAACTCTTTTAGAAAAAGGTATCATAGAAGAAGAGAGAGTAAACGTCTATCGCATATCGAAAGAAGATAATAAAGATTCTATAGAATTCAATCTCACTAAAGAACAAGAGGAAGTATATAATCGCATACTAGAAAGCAAAAATAAAAGTGAGACGTTTTTGCTTCACGGCGTAACGGGAAGTGGCAAAACCGAGATATATATGCACGTCATAAAAAAGATAATAGAAGAGGGGAAATGTGCAATCGTCTTAGTGCCAGAAATAACTCTTTCCATGCAAATAGTTAATAACTTTTATAAAAGATTTGGAAGCGACGTCGCCATATTACATAGTGCCTTATCACAAGGAGAAAAATATGACGAGTACTTAAAAGTATTAAGAGGAGACGTCCATATCATTGTGGGTACCCGAAGTGCCATATTTGCTCCAATTACTAACTTAGGAGTAATCATCATCGATGAAGAACACAGCGAATCTTATAAACAGGATAACACTCCTAGATATAATGCTATAGACATAGCCAAATGGCGAAGTGAATATCACAATATTCCCCTTGTCCTAGGAAGTGCCACTCCGACTTATGAATCCTATGCTAGAGCCTTAAAAGGAGTCTATACTCTTTTATCATTGCCTAAACGGGTTAACGATATAAGTCTTCCTAGCATCAAAATAATCGACATGGCAGAAGAAGCCAAAAAAAGAAATATGATAATAAGCGGATATTTAAAAGAAAAAATTCACGAAAGACTAGAAAAAAAAGAACAGATTATACTCCTTCTAAATAGAAGGGGGTTTGGCACTTTAGTAAATTGTGCGACGTGCGGTTACACTTTTAAATGTCCAAACTGTGATATAACTCTTACTTATCATAAAAGCTCTAATACCCTAAGATGTCATTACTGCGGTTTTTACATAAAAAAGCCCGATATTTGTCCAGAATGTAAGTCGACCGAAATAAAAGATGCCGGTTTAGGTACAGAAAAATTGGAAGAAGAGTTAAAGAAAAACTTCAAAGAAGCAAGGCTCATAAGAATGGATGCCGACACGACTTCACGAAAGGGCAGTCACGAAAAAATCATTAAAGAATTTAAAGAAGAAAAATACGACATATTATTTGGTACTCAAATGATCAGTAAAGGCCTAGATTTTCCAAAGGTGAGCCTAGTTGGCGTAATAAATGCCGACATGACTTTAAACATTCCAGACTTTAGAAGTGGAGAAAGAGCTTTTGCTCTTTTATCCCAAGTATCAGGGCGAGCTGGTCGTTCAGGATTATCTAGTGAAGTAGTCATCCAAACATTTAATCCAGATAATTTTACTATTAAGATGCTCGAAATGGGTTCATTTTTAAAAAACTATCAATATGAAATGAGCATTAGAAAAAAGCTCAAATACCCGCCATACTACTATTTAGTAGGAATTAAAATTTGCAGTAGCATCTATGAAGATGCGAGCATCGAAGCCACAAAAGTATATAACTATTTAAAAAGCAATTTAAACCCTCAATCCATTATATTAGGACCTACTACAGCAGGCATCTTTAAAATGAAAAATATTTACAGATTTCAAATCGTCATCAAATATAGATACGACGACAATTTAAAAACGGCTCTTAAGAGTATGGATGAAATGTACATAAATCACAAAACAGTCTACGTCGAAGTAGATATGAACCCATACTACATATAAAGGAAGTGAACATAATGTCTATAGATAAATCGGTTCTCGATATGGAGCAAAAGCACTTAGATAAGACTCTAAATACAATTAAAGACATCATAGAAAGGAAAAATTTAAATATCGAAGACTATAAAAAATCTATTATCAAAAGAAAGCGTTTTTTATGGGAACACCAAAACGAATTTTACGATCCAGACCTCTATTCATTGATGGATGAAGAAGACTTAAATGTATCGATTGTTAATGAAGACATCAAGAAAGTTTACAAATTATATAGAAGTTTAGAAAGCCCATATTTTACTCGAATAGATTTTATAAGAGAAGATGAATTAGAGACTTTCTATATAGGTTTAACTGGTATAGAAGAAAATTATGAACCTGTCGTTTTCGATTGGCGTGCTCCAGTTGGAAATCTTTATTATAATTACGGCATTGGCCCTTCAAAAATAATAACAAAAGACAATTCTATAGAAGGTACTACTACATTAAAAAGAGTATTCACTATTAAAATGGGCAATTTAGAAGAAGTATACGACAACGTGATTGGTGTAAGCGATTATATACTTCAAAGCGTTCTTACCGATAATAGTAACGAATATATGAAAAACATCGTCTCTTCTATCGGGAAAGAACAAAACGACATAATAAGATTTCCGATTAGCAAAAATTTAATAGTCGAAGGTGTTGCTGGTAGTGGAAAAACGAGCGTTGCTCTTCACCGCATAGCATATCTTTTATATAATCAAAAAGACTTGAATGACAAAAACGTTCTCATCTTCTCGCCGAGTGACACTTTTTCAAATTATATATCACATGTACTACCAGAACTTGGAGAAGAAAATGTCCAGTCGACCACCTTTAAAGACTTTGCTCAAAATTTCATCAAAGGCATCGATTTAGAATCTCTAACAGAATTTATAGAGAGGTGTTATAGAGAAAAAAATGATGATGAAACTATAAAAAGAAAATTAGACTTTTCTTATAGAAATGTATTAGACGATTTTTTAAAATCCTATTTCGACAGTTTAAAATTCACAAAAAAAATCGGTTTAAAAAAGAAATTCATTTCGAGCGATGAGTTAAACCGTTTAAAAAGCCTAACTAATGAAAATTTATCGTTCTTTGATAGAATAGATTATTTAAGCGAACAAGTATGCTCGTTATTGGAAATCGATGAAAATAAAAATTCTGAAAAGATGCACAAAGTTATCGATAAGCTCCTAAAAGTGGAATTAGACCCTTTAAAAATATGGCAGATTTTTTCAAAAAGAGTTTTAAAAAAAATCGATTATGAAGACATTTTTTCGATTATGTATCTCTATTTTCAAATAAATGGATATCCTAAGATGGGACATATAAAATTCGTCGTAATAGATGAAGCCCAAGACTACAGCCTTTGGCAACTAGATTTTTTAAAAAATATATTTAGAAGTGCAGCTTTTACCATTTTAGGCGATAGAAACCAAGCGATAAATCCTTATTTAAAATACGATAGTTTAGAAGATATTAAAAAAGTATTTAAAAATGCTTCTTATAAAAGTTTAAAGAACGCCTATAGATCGAGCAAAGAAATCATGGATTATGCTTCTAGTTTATTAGATATAAAAGATATTCATGCAATAAGAAATACGAAAAATTATAAAGTCATTAAATTAGAAGAATGCGATTTAAAAAAAGACTTAACCAAAAATATCGATACCTTCAAATCGCATGGATTTAAAAGATTTGCTATAATCACAAAAACAAAAGAAGAAAAAGAATTGATAGAACAATTTCAACTTCGAGATGTAGAAGTGATGCCAGTTTATGAATCGAAAGGATTGGAATACGATGCAGTTATTGTATACACATCCATACCAAACTATTATAAAACGGCAGAAGCAACGCTATTATATGTAGCGTCTACTAGGGCTCTTCATGAATTA
>CANDHX010000007.1 GCA_947384645.1 uncultured Mycoplasmatota bacterium
TTAAGATTATTAAGGTGATTACTATGGCAAAATATGATGAGACATCGATTAAAATACTAGAAGGCTTAGAAGCCGTCCGAAAAAGACCTGGTATGTATATCGGTTCAACTGATAAAAGAGGATTACACCACTTAATTTGGGAAATAGTAGACAATTCTATAGATGAAATCATAAACGGTTTTGGAGATAAAATTAGAATAGTCATCCACCCCGATAATTCGATTTCCATAACAGATAATGGGCGTGGTGTTCCTATTGGGATGCACGAAAGTGGAAAAAGTACACCAGAAGTAATCTATACAGTTCTCCATGCCGGCGGAAAATTCGAAGAAGGAAACTACAAAGTATCCGGGGGGCTTCACGGCGTCGGTGCAAGTGTCGTAAATGCTCTATCTAAATGGATGGATGTGACGATTTGCAGAGACGGTAAAATAGTAAATATAAAATTCCAAGACGGCGGTAAAGTAAAAGAAGACCTCCACGAAATAGGTAAGACTAATAAAACGGGAACAAGCGTTACCTTTATGCCTGATAAAGAAATATTTGGCGATATCAAGTTTAGCTTTACAACTATTTCTGAGCGCATGCAAGAAAGCGCCTTTCTTTTAAAAAATTTAATGGTAGAAATAAAAGACGAAGAAGATGAACTTCACGAAATGTACCATTACGACGACGGTCTCATATCATTCGTTAACTACATGAATGAAGATAAAAAGCCTTTGCACAAATGCATCAATTTTCAAGGCATTAAAAATAAAATCGAGGTAGATATTGCATTACAATACACGGATTCCTATAGCGAATCCATTCTATCGTTCGTCAACAACGTCAAAACTTCCGACGGCGGTTCTCACGAAGTAGGATTTAAATCTGGGTTAACAAAAGTATTTAACGAATACGCTCGTAACAACGGACTTCTAAAAGCTAAAGAAGCCAATTTTGACGGTTCGGATGTGAGAGAAGGCTTGACAGCAGTCATAAATCTCAAAGTGCCAGAAGAGATTCTCCAATTTGAAGGACAGACTAAAGGCAAACTGGGAACGCCAGAAGCTAAGAGTGCCGTCGAACAAGTCATTATGGAGCAACTAAAATACTTTTTAGAAGAAAATAGAGAAGTCGCTTTGTCGATAATAGAAAAAGCATCTAAAAGTAGGGTGGCAAGAGAAGCGGCGAGAAAAGCACGAGAAGAAGCCAGAAACGGTAAGGGAAATAAAAAAGTCGAAAGAGTACTCAGTGCTAAACTGACTCCTCCTCAATCTAGAAATCCTAAGATAAATGAACTCTTCATCGTCGAAGGGAACTCAGCAGGTGGAACAGCTAAAAAAAGTCGTAACCGTAAATTCCAAGGAATTCTTCCCTTGCGTGGAAAGATACTCAATACGGAAAAAGCTACTGTCACAGACCTTCTAAAAAACGAAGAGATAAATATTATGATACATTGCATAGGAGCTGGGTATGGTCAAGAATTCGATGTCAAAGATATCAACTATGACAAAGTCATCATAATGACCGATGCCGACCAAGATGGAGCTCATATTCAATGCTTGCTTTTGACGTTTTTTTATAGGTTCATGAAACCTTTAATCGAAGAAGGACATCTTTATATAGCTATGCCTCCACTATACAAAGTGGAAGCTCCTAAAAGAGAAGATGTATATTTTTGGACGCCAGAGGAACTAAAAGAGTATACATCAAAAATTTCCAATTACAAAGTGCAACGATATAAAGGTTTAGGTGAGATGAATCCGATGCCACTATGGGAAACGACGATGAACCCAGAAACTAGAAATCTGATAAGAGTTAGCATCCAAGATGCTAGTCTTGCCGAGAAAAGGGTGAGCGTCCTAATGGGCGACAACGTCGAACCTCGTAAGGATTGGATAAATGAAAATGTCGAATTCACATTAGAAGATGCATACGAAATTTAAGGGAGGTTTTATAAATGTTGAGAAGACTAGAATATTATTTACAAATAAATGGACAAGTTATAGATTTAAAGAGTTTATTTGGCGAAGACATCCAAGATTTATTAAATCTATGCTTGTTCACATGTCTTTTTGACACAGAAATGAGCCTATTATCGGCTCTTAGAGATCTCAATCTAATAGAAAAAATTATAACACCTTCTGAAATACATTTAGTGTCGAAAAGTAAAAAATATAGCGAGGATTACGATGCTAAAGTCGTCGAGAAAGATTACCTTTTAAGTAAAGGAATGGTGTTTTTAAACGAATTTAACATAAGAAATTTTTTAGAAATCAATAAAACCAATTGCGAAGCCCTATCGAGTCTTTTTTTGGATTATCTAAACGAATTAGAAAGTCTTATAGATATATTTAAAACTAAACTCGACAAAATAAGGCAAGGCTTAGAAGTAAGCGATAGTAAAAAAGTGATTTCAATCCCGATGTCGTTACAAGACTTTATATATAGAAAAAGTCAAATAGAAAGAATACTTATCATATTGAATTTGTTCCAAAGAGATAGCTATACTTTCGATAAAGAATTAGAGCTAGAATACTTAGAAAAAATCGATTGGTTCGTGACGAGAGAGACGAACTATTTGAGAAGAAATAAAAAGACTAAAAACTATAGAGGACTGGTTAAATTAGCAATAAAATGTGCGAATTTACAAAAGATGTTTGAAGACTTAATAAAGCCTTGTGGACCTAAAAAATATTCGGATAAAAGATATGCTCTTTTATTGAGGTTGAAAGAACTGCTTAAAATAGAAGAACAACGCCGACGCATTAAAGCTATGTATCTACCCAAAACTACTAGTGAAGTAGACCCTGATAGCTTTATGTTTCTAGAAGAGGAAGACTATACTTTGTTGTACTTAGATGAACAAAAGTTCGAAAGAACAGAAGTAGAAGAAGAAAGCGTAGAAGATGCAATTGCAAATTTGCAAGAACAAAAAAAGAAGTTTGGTAAATAATGGAAGAAAAAATAGAAGAATTCATAGACTACTTGGCATGTGAAAAAAAATATTCGGAAAACACGAGTGCAAGTTATCAAAAAGATTTAGAAAATTTTAATGTCTACTTAAAAGATACCTTCAAAAACAAAAAGAATGCATACTTAAATCTCGAATATAAAGACGTCACCGAATATTTAATCGCCCAAAAAAAGAAGGGACTAAGTCCCTCTACAATCAATAGACACTTGAGCACACTTAGAAGTTTTTATGATTATCTGATTAAAAAAGGTACAATAAACAGTTCGCCTTTTAAACTATTAAACGGTCCTAAAAAAGAAAAAAAACTTCCGAACTATTTAAAATATGAAGAATTTAAAGACTTACTAGAAGCCTGCGATGATACGGATTTAGGAGTTCGTAATAAGATGATTTTAGAGCTTCTGTTTGCCACAGGATTGCGTGTTTCAGAATTAGTAGACGTAAAAATCAAAGATATCGACTTCAAAAATCGTGAAATCAAGACTCGTGGTAAAGGAAATAAAATGCGAATCGTCTATTTCAACAAAAAATGCCAAGAGGTTATGAGCAAATATGTTTTAGAATCAAGACAGCACCTCTTAAATGGCAAACAATCGAAATATTTACTTTTAAACCACCTCGGAAACAATCTGACTAGAAGGGGAGTAGCCGATATTTTAGAAAAACTGATTAAAAAGAGCAGTATAAAACATAAAATCTCACCACATACCTTAAGACATACTTTTGCTACTCTTCTTTTAAACGAAGGAATGGACATAAGAGAAGTTCAAGAATTGTTGGGGCACGCTAGACTATCTACGACAAGTATATACACCCACATATCGAACGAAGAACTGAGAAGGGTTTACCTAAACAGTCATCCTCGAGCTCACAAAAAGTAGTATTTTTAACAAAAATAAGTAAAAATTCTTGATAAAGCCGCCGACATATGTTAAGATAGTTTTGCTCAAAAAATTTTTGGGGCTTGGTGTAATCCGCTTTGAAAAAAATTTTTATCCATATGATTACATGACAATTTATTTATCGAAAGGAGACGTATCAAATGAATTTAGTTGATAAAGTCAACCAAAAACACGTAAATCCTAATATTCCTGAATTCAGAACTGGTGACACCGTTCGTGTCAATGTTTGGGTTAAAGAGGGAAAAAAGGAAAGAATTCAAGCATTTGAAGGACTCGTCGTAGCCAAAAGAGGTGGAAGCATAAGTGCAACTTTCACAGTAAGAAAGAAAAGTGGCTCTGTCGGAGTATCGAGAACATTCCCAGTAAATAGTCCTGTAATCGACTCGATTGTCGTAGTTAAAAAAGGTATGGTTAGAAGAAAGAAACTTAACTTCTTAAAGGGAATGAGAAAAGAATACAAAGTAAAAGAGAGAAATTAAATCTTTTAAAACGCAAGATACATCAATCTTGTGTTTTTTTGTTAAAAAATCCATTTTGACTTTTTAAAAAAATAAATATTTTTAAGTGAATAGCTAAAAATAATAGAAAAATTAATACTCAAAAAGAAGTCTTCGAGTTGACTAAATACTCCTTTAATAGTAAAATTATATGTAGGATAGGTAAGGAAAATAATCTAATGACTTACCTTTACGTAAAGGAGTAGTCCTATGAAAAGATTGAAACTTCTAATTCTTCTCATGTTATTCATACCGCTTAACGTTTTTGCAACTATTAAAAGTGAAATCGTTTTGGAAAATAAAGACCTCTATAGAGGAGATAAATTGACTGTAACTATTAAACTGCATCAAGATAGCAACAAAGATTATATCAATGTCATAAAGGGTGTAATCGACTTTGATGAGAGTTTGTTTAAAGGAATAGATGAAGAGTCTATAACGGTTAAAAATGGTTGGAAAGATTATGTATACAATAAAGATACCCATGCCATCGTACTTATCAACAAATATGGTTCTACCCTAAACGAAGAAGTCATAACCTTTGAAATGGATTTGAAAGATAAAATCAATCCTGCATCTACTCTAATCGGGTTTAAAGATGCTGTCGTATCGAATAAAGAAGGAGAATATGAACTAGACGATAAAGATTCGAATGTTTCTATAAACATTTCTCTAAGTGATTTATCTGGCGGAAAAAATCCGGCTCCTAGTTATGGCAAAGACTTGAAGACATCTCGTGCTCACTCATATCACTTATTGATGATAATCGTTTTAGATTTAGTAATAGCGATAATTCTAGTATTGATGTACAATTCCCTAAAGAAAAAATTTGAAGACCCCAAAAAAAGACGAACTCTAATGTTGGGTCTATGTTTAATAGAAGTCTTAGCTTGTGGAGTAGCTTTTGCTACAGAAGTAAAAAGGGGAGATTTGAATTCAGATAAGAAAATCGATTATGAGGATGTCACTCTTTTAGCAAATCACTTAGTAAATGCGAACATGCTATCGAATTTCAAATTTGAAAATGCCGACATGAATAAAGACGGTTACATTACAGCAGCTGATTTGGCTATTTTAGTGGACATTTGCACGGAAAAAAAGCCACTCGTTGCCAAACTTTCGAGTACTGAAATAGAAAACACGAATTACGAAAAGGGTTCGATGATTGACTTGCGTTTCTTAGCAGAAGTAACCGATGACGAAGAAATAGAATACGTTTTGATAGATGGAAAAAAATATAAAGTTCAAAAGGTAGAAAACAAGAAAAACGAATACCGAGTAGAACTTGATGCCAAAGAGACTGCCAAAAATTATAAATACAACGTCGAAGAAGTAATACTTTCTAATGGCAAAACGGCTAAAGTCGATTATGAAACGACGGTTACAGTATTAAAAGATATACCGTCTATTAAAGCTTTCTCCAGTAAAGAAAACCTCTCTTCTAGTTCAATGAATGTAGCACTTACAATAGAAGATGCCGATAGTGCTTTAACTTCTTCTACTTACGAACTAAAAGATAATAAAGGTAACATAGTTCAAAATGGTCGATTGGAAAAAGGCAAGAATGCTCTCAGTTTAAAACTTGCCAATGCAATAAATTATAAATTGGTTATCAAACTTTCTTATGATAGAGGAGGCACTAAAGAACAATATAAAAGTACGATAGAAGATTCATACGACTTAAAAATAATAACTGATTATCGACTCAAAATAGACAACTTGACTCTAATGCAAAACGACTTATATACAGACGAATTAGAAAAATCGTTAGATACCTACTTGGTCTTCACGAGTACAAACGTATCTGGTTATGCTCCTAAAAAGGTCTTAATCGACGGAAATGAATACACGACATATAAACTCGGCAATAACAAATATAGAGTAAAAATTCCTAACTCTTTCCTTTCGACTGGAACCCTAAATCTTAAAAAAGTGACCTTGTCAAATGGTAAAGTAATCCTAGTAGATAACACGATAAACTATAGTTTCCTAAAAGAAAAACCAAAAGTTACACTTCTTTCTAATGAAGAAGACATCTCTAAAGATACATTGAATGCCAAATTTTCATTAGAAGACACCGATTTGGCATTATCAAAATTGACTGTTAGATTATACGATGAAAATAATTCTCTTCTTAGTGAAGAACCTATCGATAAAGACAATTTAGATATAAACCTTAAAACTGGTAATACTAGTAAATACACTATCAAAGTATTCGCAGACTACGATAGACTTTCCGGCAGCAATCATTCATATAGAGATGCTCTCTTATATGAACAAACAATTCCAGCTAAATTGAAAGTTAACTTAGTAAATCATCGAGTAGATAATAAATACCCAGAAAAAAATAGTATCATAAATCTCTTGTACGAATTAAATTCTAACTACAAAGTCAATGTCAAAAACTTTATAATCGATAACATAATATATGACGTTTCTAAAACTTCTTTAGATACTTATAGAGTAGAACTGGACTCTAAAGATACTTCGGGTGTTAAGACCTTCAATACCCAAAAAGTCATCTTCGATAACGGAATGGAATACGACCTAGATGAGAATATTTCAGTCGACGTCTTAAAAGATTACCCAGCTTTAGAAAAATTCTCTATAAAAGAAAACCGAGAAGAAAGAAAGCTCGAGATAAATTTCGATATCTTCGATAGAGAAGAAACACTAGACAAAGGACGCATAGTTCTAAGAGATAAAACTACTGATGAAATAAAGGATGAACAAAACATTATCCAAGGTAAAAACACAGTAGAATTTACTCTAGAAAATGCCGTTAAATATAACATCGAACTTCTAATAGACGTAACACTCGATTCAGAAACTCTCGAAGAAGAATCTCCAAACAAAAAGAAGGATTACAAGCTATATGAAGTAGAGTATATGATTGTCACGGATTATAAATTAGAAGTTAAGTCGATTGAAGCAATCAAGGAAGGAAAGGTTACAAACTATTTCAAGAAGAGTGAACCTATCAAATTCCAAATAGAAGAAACTCACCTGACAGATTATGTTCCTATAAAAGTTAAAGTCGACGGTTTAGAATACGATTTATCTCTCGAAAATGACAAATATACATTTACAATGGAAGGCTTTGAAAATTCAGGCGTTAAAACACTAAAATTTGAAAGTTTAACCTTGTCAAATCACAAAGAACTGGAGATAAACGGAACTAAGAAAATAGAAATCTTAAAAGATGCTCCAACTATAGAAGAAGTATTCATTGAACAAGGCAAACTAATGGTAGATGTTAAAGACGAAGAAAATGCTCTAAAGGATGCGAGAGTTGTTATTATCGGTAAAGACGAAGAAGTACTTTATAATGAACTTCTACAAGATAGTCCTATTACATTCGATAAAAAAGATAACACATCTTATACTATTAAAGTAATTGCCTCATACGACCTGGATACTAACGCATTAGGTAATGACGAAAACGAATTTATAGATATCGCTTTGTTCGAAAAGTTAATCGATGAAAAAGTAGAGTATTTTGATGTATCAACAATAGCAAATATAACTCTAAAATACACGAATGGCAAGTATGAAATCGACAAAGAATTCGTAACAGACTATGATTTAATCGACCTTTCTTCGTTAAAAGTCGAACTGCATTTAAGCGATGATAAGATTAAAAATTACGAAATAAAATCCTATATCATCGATAATCAAAAATTGATATTCACCTTAAAACAAGATGGTTGGATATTCTATCAAGACGATAAAGTATCGAACAATTTAAAAGTCGAATATTCTAACTATAGAAAAGACGACGAGATTCAAGAATAGACTTTTCGATAAGGGAAGTCTTTTTTGAGCGATAAAAATAGATTATTTAAAGAAAAAATAGTATACTTTAAAATAGATATAAAAAAGGAAGTGTAAATATGAAATTAGTATCGTGGAATGTCGCAGGACTAAGAGCTTGCCTTAAAAAAGGATTTGTTGAGTTCTTCGATGAAGTCGATGCCGACGTAGTCTGTCTACAAGAGGTCAAAGCTACAAAAGGCCAATATGACTTTCACCCGATAAATTATAATGAGTACCTGTTTCCAGCAAAAAAGCCGGGATACTCAGGAACACTTATCTATTCTAGAATAGAACCGCTAAATGTAAAATATGGAATAGGCGTAGATAAATTCGACGATGAAGGTCGGACAATTATATTAGAGTTCGAAAAATTCTTTCTTTTAAATCTTTATGTTCCAAACGTCAAAAGAACTTTAGAGAGAATGGATGAACGCATGGAATGGGAAAATTATATATTGAAATATTTAAAAGAACTCGAAAAGAAGAAGCCTGTAGTAATGTGTGGAGACTTCAATGTTGCCCATACAGAAATGGACATTAAAAATGCCAAACAAAATATAGGTAATGCAGGATTTACCTATGAAGAAAGAGAAAAGTTTACAAGACTCTTGGATAGTGGTTTCATAGATACTTTTAGATATTTTAATAAGGACTTAAAAGACGCTTACACTTGGTGGAGCTACAGAAAAGGCGTACGTGAGAGAAACATCGGTTGGCGAATCGATTACTTTTTAGTATCCAGTTCGTTTATAAAAGCGATAGATAGCCCTGTCATATACAAAGACATCTATGGAAGTGACCACTGTCCAATAGGACTAACTATAAAATAACATATCGAATAGCAAAAAGTATTGTAATATAGCTAGAAATGTGCATTTCGACTTTAAAACTCACACTCAAATGTTTACAAAATCGCCTACCTAAAAGTTTTTTAAAAAAATAGAATTTTTAAAAGATATAAAAAAGATACTATTTATTAAAAAAATACAGTTTAGAGTTTACTTTTTAAAGTGTTTTAATTATAATAAAAACCATTAATCAAGGGCGAGGTGAAAACTTTGAAAAACACATACCTTATACTCATTCTTCGTGACCTCTTCCTTTTCCCTAATCAGGAAATAAAACTGGAATTTTCTAATGCTCTATCGAAGCAAATAATATATACGGCTCAAAAAAACTTCGCTGGAGAACTCATACTATCCAGTCCAAAAGAAGAAAATAACTCAGTAAAAACTATCAAAGATATCGAAAAAATAGGCTCTTTTTGTAAGATAAAAAATGTGTTAGATCTACCAAATGGGAACATAAGAGTAACTCTAAGAGGAGTCAAAAGGACAAAAATCACTAGCCTTGAAATAGGACCAGATAACATGCTTTATTCGCTCAAAGAACCGATCGAAAATTCAGTATACAATTTAGATGAAGAGCTTGCTTTCTCTCGCAAATTAAAAGACCTAGCTAAAAAATATGTCGAAGTAAATTCTCGGACTTCTAATACCTTAATCGGCATAATAAAAAACATTACTAATTTATCCAAACTGACAGATATAATTGCTGCCTCTCTAGAATTAAACAACAAACAAAAATCGAAACTTTTTAAAGAGACCGACTATTATAAAAGGGCTCGCATGCTCATCACGATTTTAAATAATGAAATCATGTCTATAGAACTCGAAAATAAAATCGAAGAAGAGGTAAGAGAACACTTTGAAGCTAACGAAAAAGAAATAATAATAAGAGAAAAAATAAAATCGTTATCTGATGAATTGGGAATCGAAAACGACAAAAAAAGTGAATGTGCAAACTTCCTAAACATCATCGAAAATCTAAAGATTAAAGAAAACATCAAGACGAGTATGAGAAGAGAAGTAGCCACTTTTGAAGCGACTTTAGAAAGCTCTCCAGAATACGGTAGCCTTAGAAGTCACTTAGAATTCATAACTGGCCTTCCATGGAATAAAAGCTCAAAGGATGAGACGGATATCAAAAAAATCGACGACCATTTAAATGAACTTCACTATGGATTAAATAAAGCCAAAGAGAGAATAGAAGAATACATGGCTTTGCGAAAAAAGAACAAAAGTCTCTATAGTCCTGTCCTATGTTTAATAGGGCCTCCAGGAACTGGAAAGACGACATTTGCAAGAGAACTAGCCGGTTCTACACATCGTGAATTCGTCAAAGTTAGCGTTGGTGGTTTAAATGACTCCTCAGAATTGATAGGGCACAGGCGTACCTATATAGGAGCAGGTCCCGGAAAAATAATGGAAGGAATCAGAAAATGTGGAGTCAATAATCCCATAATACTGATAGATGAAGTAGACAAAATGGTCAAAGACTATAAAGGAGACCCCTCTAGCATATTGCTCGACATCTTAGACCAAAACCAAAACAAAGAATTTGTCGACAACTATGTCCAAGAACCTTTCGATTTGAGTAATGTTTTGTTTATTTTAACGGCCAATGAAGAATCTAAAATACCTAGAGCTTTATACGATAGATTAGAAGTAATCGAAGTTGCCAGCTACACTCTTTTTGATAAAGTAGAAATTGCTAAAAATTATACTCTTCCTAGACTAGGTAAAGAATACGGATTCGATTATAAAAAGATTAAAATACCAGAAGCTGTCATAACTAAGATAATAGTCGATTATACGAAAGAGGCTGGTGTTCGTGAACTTGAAAGAAAGATTTCCAGTATCATAAGAAAGGTCTTAATAAAGGGAATAGATAACCAAGTCGTCATCAAAGAAAGCGATTTAGAAAAATACTTGGGTAAGGATAAATTTTCCAATTTTACAAACCTCTATACGGATAAGGGCGTTGTAAACGTTCCTGCATTCACGTGTTCTGGAGGATGTCTTCTGAATATCGAAGTAGCACTATATCCAGGATGTGAAAAGATTATCTCGACGGGAACTCTTGGCAAAGTCATGCAAGAAAGTGCGATAGTTGCAACGAGTTTTCTTAAAAACAACGCTAAAATGTTAAAATTGGATACCAAAAAACTAACGGAAACGATGCATATACATGCTCTCGATGGAGCTACTCCAAAAGATGGACCAAGTGCAGGACTAGGAATTGCCATAGCAATTACAAGCGAAGTAACCGGTCAAAAGATTCCAAATGAAATAGCCTTCACAGGTGAAATGACTCTAAAGGGACGAATTTTAAAAGTAGGGGGAATAAAAGAAAAAATAATTTCTTCTTATAACAATGGCGTTAAAAAAATCTACATGCCGAGTGAAAATATAATAGATTTAGAAAAAATACCTAAAAAAATATTGAAATCCTTAGACATAATAGCTGTCAATTCATTTACAGAAGTTTACAATGATATATTCGAATAATGTTAAAACTTCGCCATATATTTTATATAATTATATATAGGTGAAGTTTTTATATGAAAGAAAAAAGACCTAATGAAAATGTTACAAGAGTTAAAAAAAATACTCACCCTAAAAATGAAGTCATCGTAGCATCTTCTAAAAAAAATGTCAACAACACTAATAAGAGTCAAACTGCCAAAAAAACTAAAAAAAGAAAGCCGATGAAGCATAGAAGGCTCTTTAGACTTACTAGCCTATTATTACTCATCACGACCTTCATTTTCTTGATAAATTTGGGACGCATGAATTTTCTCGGTGTAAAATATATGTCTATCCTTTGTCTAATTATTTTTATATTTGAATTTATAATTCTCTTTACACTTAATAAAAGGTTCAAGGTGATTTTAAAAATACCTTTTTTCCTGATGTCTATACTATTGTCAGCTCTATTTATTTTTGGAATATATAACTTAAACATAACGGCAACCTTTATAGGTAAAATGGTTAGTGCCTCTATCAAAGAAGAAAGATACGAAACGTATGTTTTAAACGATAGTGAATATTCATCGATTGAAGATTTAAACGAAAAAACAATAGGAATTTTAGATAATGGAAGCGAAACTTTGGACGATGCTATCAAGCTTCTCAAAAAGAGAGTAACTTTTAAAAAAGAAGATATTTATAAAGATATCGAAGATTTGATGAACGATTGCATAAATCGAAAAGTAGATGCCATATTTTTGAGCAATTCGATGATTGAATTTACGAATTCGCAATATACAGATATGTTTAATCGCTTTAAAAAAATAAATGACTTGACTGTTTCTATTAAAGAAAATATCAAAAAAAGCGATGTGGATGTTACTAAAGACCCATTCCTAATCTATGTAAGCGGCATCGATACATATGGTTCAATCAATACGGTTTCTAGAAGTGACGTCAACATGTTAATCGCCGTAAATCCTAAAACTGAAAAAATTCTCTTAGTAAATACGCCACGTGACTTCTACGTTAAACTCCATTCCAAAAAAGCATTCGATAAACTTACTCATGCAGGAATTTATGGAACCGAAGAATCGCTAAAAACTTTAGAAGACTTATATGCCACAGATATAGATTTTTATCTTAAAATTAACTTCAGTTCACTTATTAAAATAGTGGATGCAATAGGAGGAGTAACCGTTAACTCTAAATTCAATTTCAGTTATGACGGCTTCGACTTCCATAAGGGTTCAAACAGATTAAACGGAGCGGGTGCACTAGCGTTTTCAAGATACAGAAAAACTTTGCCGGGAGGCGATATCTCTCGTGGAGAAAATCAACAAGCTGTCATAAAAGCTATTATAGAAAAGATTATGAACCCGAGTATCATCAGTAAGTATTCAAAAATACTTGATTCGATGAGCAAATCATTCGTCACAAATATGAGTGAAGAAGACATTTATGCACTTGCTAAATTTCAACTTAATAAAAATCCTAAGTGGAAAATCGACAGTCAAAATGCTACGGGTTCTAATTCTTATGAGACTACGTACTCAGCAGGAAAAGCAAAACTATATGTTATGTTGCCAAATGAACAATCTGTAACAGATGTCAAACACAAATTAAACGAAATTTTAGAAGAAGATTAAAAAATAAGCTCAAAGTAAAAAAAGAGCTTTTTTCTATTTACAGATTACTTTAAATATATCATAAACTGTGTTAAAATAACTCTTGAAAAGAGACGTGATTTTAAATGAAAAACTTAAAAGTTGTATTCATGGGAACACCCGATTTTGCCATTTCTATCTTAGAAAAACTCATAGAAAATGTAGAAGTTATCCTCGTTGTAAGCCAACCAGATGCACTAGTCGGAAGAAAGAAAATTATTACTCCTTCTCCTGTAAAAAAATATGCCATGGAAAATGGGCTAAAAGTATTTACACCTGATAAAATTAGAGAAGATTACGATTCGATATTAAATTTAAACCCGGATATGCTTATAACGTGTGCATATGGTCAGATAATACCTAAAGAAATACTCGATTTTCCAAAATACGGATGCATAAACGTTCATGCTTCACTGCTTCCCAAATTAAGAGGAGGCGCTCCTATCCAAAGAGCAATAATGTCCGGATACAAAACTACAGGAATAACTATTATGCATATGGACGAAGGCATGGATAGTGGAGATATAATTACTCAAAAAGAAGTTGCCATAGAAGAAGATGATACCCTAGAAACATTGAGCGAAAAGTTAAAAATAGTTGGGGCTAACCTTTTAATAGAAACTATACCTCTAATACTTTCTAACGAAGCTCCTAGAGCAAAACAAAACGAAGCGGATGTAACATTCGGTTATATCATCAAAAAAGAAGATGAATACTTAGATTTTGATAAAACGACTTCTTTAGTATACGACCACATAAGAGCACTCTCGCCAAATCCAGCAGCATTTTTTACCATGGATGATAAAAAGGTAAAAATCTATAAAGCAAGAAAAGGGAATTCTAAAGGAAAAATTTCGACTATCAATAACATTTATAAAGATGGAATAGGCATCGGCACTAAAGACGGGGAGATAATAATTACCGAAATAAAAATAGAAGGAAAAAACAAAGTTCTGGTAAAAGATTACCTAAATGGAATAGATAAAGAGAAATTAAAAGGGTTGGTCGTAAATGTTCGAAAAAATTAAAGAACTCAAAAAAACAGAAAAAGGTAATGCTTTAATAAAGTTATCGCTATATTCTGTTTTCCTCATATTAGTAATCGTTTTGTTGATGATAGGAAATAGAATAGAACCTAATAGAAAAACGCTTAAAAAAGATAACATCGATTCTAAAAATGAATCGGTTTTACAAAAACAAGATAAGCTTACTTATTTCGAAAAACAGGAAAAACTTTATCAAAAACCATTCGAGTTTACTTATACAGTAACGAATAATGATAAAAAAATTACGTACATCGGAAAAAACGACTTAAATAAAATAGAGGGAATAAAAGAAACAGATGAAGAACTGATAAGGTATACGATTGAAGAAGGAATTGCTTATAGAATAAGACTCTCTTCAAAAGAAGAAATATCTAATATCTACGAAGGACTAGACGAAAGACTTTTTTCCTTTAAAAACCTCTTCGAAAGCCTAAATTCTCTTGAAATGAAAGTCGAAATAACAGACGAATTAAAAAAGTACATTTATAAAGACTACGACGAATACGATATAACGGTAACCACTAATGCCCAAGAAATTACAAACATATATATTGAGAATAGTATCATTACATACGATTTCAAATTCACATATTGATATAAGAAAGGATTAGACACATGAGAGAAAAATTCAAACAAAACGACTATTTGAATTGGGGGTTGACTCTTTTTGCTGTCATCGCAGCTGCCATTCTGCTAGTGTTCATACTTCTAAAAATGGAAATAATAGTTAATCTAATACTGAAATTATTTTCTATTTTAACACCAATTATTCTAGGAATTTTATTCGCTTATCTTTTAAACCCATTAGTCAAGATAATCGAAAAAAACATAGCAGAGAAAGTCATGAATTACATAAACAAAAATGTCTTTAAAAAGATGAAAAATAAAAAGAAAAAAATTCGAATCATGGCTATAACATTAACATACTTACTAGCATTCATAATGATTGTACTATTTATCGAATTCGTAATACCGAGCCTTTTAGAAAGCTTAAACTTGATGATTACGAACATTCCAAAATACATAAATAACATCTATGACTATCTTAAAGACATCCTAAAAAGCAACCAAGAACTGATGACCATGATAGATGAATTAAACACGGATATCATGGACTTCGTAGGAAAAATCGTGTTGCCTTCTATGGATACGATTTTAACTAATATAACTCAAGGTTTTTCTTCTTTGATAAAATGGATTATAAACATATTAATAGGGCTTATCGTCTCCGTCTATTTGATATATGATAAAGACTCCTTCGTAACAGGAGCTAAAAGAGTATTAAAAGCAACGCTTCCAGATAAAATATATGAAACAGTGATGACTACGCTCAGCTATACAGATAAAATTTTTGGGGGATTTATGATTGCTAAAATAATCGATTCCTTCCTAATAGGCATAATCACTTTCATAATAATATCGATTTTCAAAATTCCATATGCTCTAATCATCTCAGTTATAGTTGGAGTCACCAACATAATTCCATATTTTGGTCCTTTTATAGGAGCTCTTCCTTGTGCAGGTCTTCTTCTCTTGATAGAACCTGCTAAGAGTTTGACATTTTGCATATTGATATTCTTAATTCAACAGTTCGATGGGAATATACTAGGACCAAAACTAATAGGCAATAGAACAGGAGTTAAAAGCTTTTGGGTACTGTTCTCGATATTATTGTTTGGTGGAATATTCGGCTTTGTTGGTATGATTTTTGGAGTCCCAATATTCGCTGTCATTCATTCGGTTATTAATAATTTAATAAATAAAAAACTCGCCAAAAAAGAAGCGACTTCATAATAAAAAGCACAAAAAATGACCAAAAAAAATCGATACTAAGCCTTGCTAAAAACTTGCCCATTTGATATAATCTTAACAGAATAGAGGGTATATGTAATGAATCAAGGTAACAAAAAGTATTCCTATTATGTAAACTTTACTACAGAGATGTTTTTAGCTGCCAAAGAACTTTTAAAAAGTATGCCAGCATTTTATAACAAAGTATATTTTTCGTCTAAATTTGCCAGTGCTTTATGGAGTGGAGACAAAGAAGAGATGTTCACTAATGTTACTCTTCTCACAGAAGCAGAAAACATAGACAATTTAAGAAAAATAATAAAAGCAAACTTCTTATATATAAACGACTGGGATTCG